>JAMOVG010000276.1 GCA_027061725.1 Desulfobacteraceae bacterium | reverse complement strand
TCGATGTCCGCCACGCCGTCCGCCCGCACGGCGGTGACGCCTTCCACCGTCTGGCGGCCGTCGTGCACGGCCTCGCAGAAGGACACCAGTCGCCGCACGGCCATGGGCCGCTCGACCTCCAGCATGAAGATCCTGCGGATGTTGGCCATGTACAGACGCCAGGCCACGGCGCTGGCCATTTCACCGGCACCCTTGATGGCCACGACGATGTCGTAGATGGGTTTGGAGCGTACAGGAACCATTATTTGCCTCGCTTCAGCTTTCAGCAGACGCCCTTTTCACCGAATCAGCCCCGGCAGGTAAGTAGCCAGGCCGGGGAACAGCATCAGCAGGATGACGCACAGGATATAGGCCGGCAGGAAGTAGGCCACGCCCTTGAAGACCTCCTCCAGCGGGATGTCCTTGGCCATACCGCCCACCACGTAAGTGGTGGCGCCCACCGGCGGGGTGACGGCCCCCAGGGTAGTGACCACGGTGATGGTCACGCCGAACCAGATGGGGTCGTAGCCCAGCTGCCGGGCGACCGGGAAGAAAATGGGGATGGTGATCAGCAAAAGGGCCAGGGCGTCCATGACCGCGCCGCCGATGATATAGATGCCGAAAATGATGGCCATGATGACCGTACCCGAAACCGGCAGGCTCACCACCCAGGCGGCGATGTCAAAGGGGATGCGCGTGACGGCCAGGAAGCGGCCGAAGATCATGGCACCGGCCACGATCATGATCACCATGCAGGAGATGCGCAGGGTGTCGACCACCGAGTTGAGAAAACCCTTCCACGACAGGTTGCCCTGGACGGCGCTGATGACCACGGCGAAAAAAGACCCAGCCGCGCCGGCCTCGGCCGGGGTGAAGAAGCCGAAGTACAGCCCCAGCATGACCAGTAGAAACAGGGTGATCATCTCGGCCGCCCCGGTGATGGATTTGAGCTTTTCCACGAAGCCCGTTTTGGGCCCCACCGGGCCCCACTCGGGGTGCACCATGCAGACCACATAAATGCTCAGGGCCAGCAGGGCGGCCAGCAGGATGCCGGCGCCCACCCCGCCGTAAAAGAGCTTGGCGATGGACTGCTCGGTGGACAGGCCGATGATGATCAGCACCACGCTGGGGGGAATCACCACGCCAAGGGTGGAACCGCAGGCGATGGCACCTGTGCTCAGGCGTGGGTTGTAGCGGAACTTGTTCATCTGCGGCAGGGCCACGGTGGTCATGGTGGCGGCCGTGGCGGCGTTGGAGCCGCAGATGGCGGCGAAGGCCGCGCAGGCCATCACGGTGGCCATGGCGATGCCGCCGCGGATTTGGCCCACCCACTTGTAGGCCGCGTTGTAGAGCTTCTCGTTGACCCCCGAGTAGAAGGCAATCTGGCCCATGAAGATGAACAGCGGGATGACGGTCAGGCCGTACTTGGAGAAGGTCTCCCAGAAGACGGCGGCCACCATGTTGAGGCCGGCGCTGACCGACACCACGTAGCTGAAGCCGCAGAAGCCCACCAGTGCCATGGCAAAGCCCACCGGCATGCCCAGCAGGAAGAGGATCAACAGCAGGGCTGCGATGCCCGTGATGCCTACCGCCACAAGACTCAAGGCTGTTTTCCTTCCTTGCCGCCCCAGAGGCACTGGAGGAAATCCGTCAGCAGCGATAGCGACAGCACGAGGCAGCCCAGGGCCACGGCATAGGTGAAAGGGTAGTAGATGATGCGCAGGGTCTCGGTGACCTCGCCGGTGGCCATCAAAGTGTTGGCTTTTACGATCAGCTGCCAGGCGGCGGCCCCGAAAAAGAGCAGGCAAACAAGGCTGTTAACCGCCGAGAGAGCCCGGCGGGTGCGGGCCGAGAAGGTGTTGATCAGTACATCCACGGCA
>JAMOVG010000275.1 GCA_027061725.1 Desulfobacteraceae bacterium | reverse complement strand
CTATTTCAACCAAAGCCAAAATACAAAAAAGACGCCTGTGGTGCCCCTTCTTGGCGCTGATGCTCGCCATGGGGATCGCCTTACCGTCTGCGGCGCAAACACCCACGCGGCCAGTGGCCAAGGTGAACGGAACCGTTTTGACGGAAGCGGACCTGCAGGCGGCCCTCAACGAAATCATGCCGGCCGGCGTTTTCCACGGCGGTTTTTCTTCTGCAAAAAGGAACAAGTACCGGCCTCAGGCCCTTGAAAAGATGATCGAAAAAGAGCTCTTTTACCAGGAGGCCGTCAAAAAAGGGCTGACCGTCGATGAAGAAATGATCGCCGCGCAGCGCCAACGCACCATCCGGCGGCTGGGCGGGGATAGTAAATTCAGGGCCGCCCTGAAACGGGCCGGTCTCAGCGACCGACAGTACCGGGAAAAGCTGAGAAAAAAATTTCTGGTAAAGCGTCTGATCGCCGAGGACATCACGCAAAGGGCGGTCCCCACCGATGAAGAAATCCGCGCCTACTACGAGGCCAACAGAAGCAAGTTCATGCGGCCAGAGGCCCGCCGCATCACCCACATCCTGATTTCCGTCAAGCCCGAGGCCGGTTCCCAGGAGCGCCGGAAAAGGAAACAGAGGGCCCAGGAGGCCATTGAAAAGATCCGCTCCGGAGAAGACATCTCTGCCGTGGCCTGGGATTATTCGGATGGCCCCTACCGTGTCAAGGGTGGTGATATGGGCCTGGTGCACCGGGGCCGCCTGGACCCCGAGCTGGAGAAAACGGTGTTCGCACTGGAACCCGGCAAGCTCAGCGACATCATCGAGACGATTTATGGTTACCACATCATACGCGTGGAGGCCGTCGAGCCGCCGACCCAACTGAGCCTGCGCGAGGTTTCCGACAGGCTCAGGAAAGAGCTGTCCCGGAAAAAAGAAAAGCAGCTGCGTGCCGCACTGGTGGCACGGCTGAAAAAGACGGCCCAAATCGTCGTGTACTAGCCGACCCTTTGCCTTTCGGGTGCCGACGCGTTGCGTTTCCCGGAAGGCTCACCGCCTTGAAAAAATGCCAAATCGGTCTAACGCTGTTCAGCGGATACCGCCACAGCTGGCTCGAGTGTATCGCGCAACCGCCGCACCAGCCGCCGGGCCCGGGCCGCCCGGTCACAAATCGGCCCCTCAGCATAGGCCTCCAGATCTCCAAGCGCACGGGGAATTTCCTCGTAGCTGTCTTCGAATTCCCGGCAACGGCCCGCGATCCTGCTCATCATCTCGTTGAGCACCCGTGCCGTCTCGCCGAATTCATCCCTGCGCCGGAGGGTGATGCCGACACGAAAGTCCCCGGCCGCCATTCGTTCGAGCGGTCGGATCATACCGGCAAGGGGCCCGTTTATGCGGTTCATCATGCGCACCCAGGTCAGCAGCAGCAGGAGCCCGACGAAAATGACGGAGGCCAGGCTGACCCGGAGGAAAAGCGGCTGTACCGCCTCGACGATGGTACGGCCCCTGAGAAACACGCTCCACTGCAGCTGCTCGAGCCTGCTCTGCGCCGGGAAATAGAAGAGGGCGGCGGCCGCTATGCTGCCGACCAGCGTGGCCAGCACGAAGCCCAGCACGAAGCGGCCCTGGAAACCGATATCGACGACATAGCGACGCCTTCTGGATTTCACTCTCCTCACCTCCGTTATTTGATGTGGCACGCCAGGCACAGCCGGCTCCTGGTGTTGCGCATCACCAGCAGGTTCTTCTCCCTGGAATAGGCGTTGTGACAGGTGCCGCAGCCGATTTTTCCGTCAAACAGCCGGATTTCCGGCGGCAGAGTTGCGGCTCTTCTGTACTGCCGGGGGTTTTGCCCGGCGACCCTGTCCAGCGAGATCCCCACCGGGTGATTCAGGTGGGATGCGCCGCCATGCCGCCACCTGCCGGCCCCCAGTGTGTCGGCCGGGTCGTTGATGCGGCTGTCATGACATTCGATGCACTGCAGGGTATAGGAATCCAGTGATGTACCACGATCGGTGACCTTGTACGATCCGCTGTGAATGCGTTCAAATACGATATGCCCTTTTTCATCGATCCCGTGGCAGGATGCGCAAAATGCCGCACCCCTGCCGGGCCGACGCAGGAGAAAATCGTTCAGGTACCGGTTCCGGATCGTGACGGGGTGCACGACGTGACAGGTGATGCAGACCACCCGTCCCCCCACCAGCGGCATGTCCCCCGGAATCTTTTTTTCCGGAACCACATCGACGGGGTGCGACAGGTCCCGCCCGGCCTCGGCGTGGCAGTCGGTGCACAGGGAACTCGGCACGGGTTTGAGATCTCCGGGCCTGTTTTTGGCATCCCGGTGGCAGCGGCGGCACTGATCGGCGGAAAAATCGTGCACGGCTTTTATGGGATCGGAGGCCGCCAAGGCGAACGCCAGCGATACCAGCAGCAGAACCATCCAGGCGTGCTTCATCGTTTCACCCGTGGACATGTCGCACGAATTTCGGCATCCAGCAATCCGATCTGCTTCATGATCCGGGATCTGTCCGGCGAGTGTTCCGGCACCTGCTCCAGCATCTGGAGGTTTTCCTCCAGGGCCCGCAGGCCGGCATCCAGGCGGCCGCTTCTTTCCGCGCAGGAGGCGGCCACCCGGTTCAAGGCGTCGGCCAGGTCGTGTACGGCGTCTTTCCTGCGGAACCGGATGCGCGCGTCGAAGCGGCCCTCGGCCATCTCCGCGGCATGCCGTTTGACCTTGAAAAGGGGGCCGGCCACGCGATGGGAGTACAGAACCCCCAACACCAGCACCCCTGCCGCCGCCGCCACGAAAAAGACCAGATCTATGAGTATGACATCCCGGGCCAGCGCATCTCTGACGCGGGTGATGATGGTTACGGCCGCCCCGTAGTGGGGACTCAGTGGAACCCGAAGCCGGAAGTAGAGAACCGCCGCAGTGCCCAGGCTGAAAAAAACGTACATCGCCAGCAGAACCGGCAGCAGTCGCCTGAATCCGGCGGTGGCCATCCCCCCCTTCAACATGGTGTGCACCTGCCCCTGGCACCGCTTCGCCCGAAAACAGCGTGGGCTGCGCCTGGGGCAAACGAGTGTTTCCTGCGCTTTTTCATGTTTCCCCCCGAAGTGTTCTCGTGATTTGTCCGGCCTCCCGCATCCTGCTGAATGCCGCCCTTACATGCCTCCCCCGCCGCGCGGGTAAGTACTGTTGCCGCCGTGGCCTTTGCGGTGGCAGGACAGGAAACACTGCCCGCTGAACCTGCCGGTGTCGACAAATTCCAGTCGGCCCATCGGCCCCCTGGAAACGATGGTCAGATCGAAGTTGATGAGGTGGCTGTTGTTGGTGGCATTGCCCTGGGTCTGGCTGATGCCGTGGGCATCATGGCAGGCGGAGCAGGGCGCCCTCTCCTTGACGATGTGCCGACGGTGTTCCGAAAAGCTCTCGTCGCCCAAGATGCTGTCGCGGCTGTGGCACTTGTAGCACAGGGCGTAGTTGAACGCGCTTTCATTGGCGTAATCGGTGGTGTCGTAGTTGTCCGAGAGCAGGGGTTTGAAATTCGATCCGTGCGGTCCCTGCGGCCCTGCCGGGTCGTCGCTGTTGTGGCAGTCGGTGCAGTAGATCATGCTGTTGGTGGTCAGCGGGGATATCAGGCTGGGCACATCCGGATTCACGCCGGGGGCGGCCACCGGGTGAAAGGAGGGATTGCCCGGGTCGAACTCCAGGCGGGTGTTGAGCTGGTCGATCTGCCGGGTGATGTCAAAGGAAGTAACCACGTTGTTGTCGGCATGGCACTTGAAGCAGATCTGGTACAGATTCTGTGACTGCGCCACCTGCTGCCCGGCGATATCGATGCCGGAGACACCCCGGTTGGCCCCGGACACCGCCGGTGCACCGGTGGAAGCATCGTCCCCGATACGGTGTGCGTTGTGGCAGTCGGTGCACTCCACGTGTTTGGGCACGCTTCCCAGCTGATAGTCTTCGGTCGGGTCGTGCACCCCGACACTTTCCTGCACCGGATGGACATAGGCCTTGAGAAGTTCCGCCTCGATATTGCGCGAAGAGACGTTTCCGTTGTGGCATACCAGGCAGTTGTCCTCCTCGAACCGGTGTTTCAAAAGCCACTGGGGACTGTCTCCCCCGTGGGACCTGTGGCAGTTCTGGCAGCCGTTCTCGGCCACTGTGGCGTAGTCGGTGTTCGGCCAGGGGTCCGGCCCCTGGCCGTTCCATCCGGCACTGGAGGTGGCGTGGCTGCTGGCGGCCCAGCCGATGCGCTCGTGGCAGGAAGTACAAAGGTCCGAGTACTTGTTGGACATGACCAGAAATTTGCCGTACGTGTCATCGTGTGGGTCGTGGCAGGCCGTGCATTGGAGTTGCTGGCCGGCGTCCAGCCTTATTTGCGAGGGCAGCTGCCCCGGGTCTGCCAGCTCTCCCCTGCGCTGTGCCAGGCTGGTGTCGTACACGAACGATACGGGGTGGTCGTTGGTAAGGTCGGTGCCCAGGTAACTGGGACGGTCGGCCGGCAGGAACCGGATTCCGCCGATGAAGGCAATTTCCCGCGGTTCGGAGACCACCGCCCCGAGGGCGATGGTTCCGTCGTGGCAGCTCAGGCACATCTTGGATGCGCCCGTGGGCTGCCCCACCGCGGCAAAAAGCGTCGAACTCTGATAAGGCGTGTAGCGCGCGGTTGAATCGCTGCGATTCCACAGGTAGGGGATCCGCTTGACCGCCCTGTGGGGCGTGTGGCAGAAAATACAGACCCGGTCCTCTCCGGAGGCTTTTATTTCACCCGGGCCGCTGGTCGAAAGGTTGTGCCGGGTGGTGAAAATACTGCCCCCGTACACCGGTGGTGCGCCCAGGCACACCACCAGCAACAGCGGCAACAGCGGCTTGAATGCGTTCTTCATCTCGATTCTCCCTTGAGATACTGAAATACTTGCACCCGCCTGTTGTAGGTGTCCGCCACATAGATGCGGTCGCGGCTGTCGATGAATATCCCGCTGGGCAGCCAAAAACGCCCATAGCCGTGCCCGGGGCCGCCCCATGCCATGAGCAATCGGCCATTTCGGTCGAAAACCTGAATGTTGTCGAACAGGGCATCGACCACGTAAATATTGCCGTCGCTGTCCGCGGCGACCCCCTTGGGCCGCGAAAAGTAGCCCGGCGCGTTGCCCAGGCTTCCGAAGCTGTTGAGATAGCTTCCACTGGGGGAAAAAATCTGTACCCGGAAATTGAGCGAGTCGCTGACGATTATACGGCCTTCGGGGGTTACCCAGATATTGGTGGGATAGCGGAAGCGGCCCTTCCCGGAACCCGTGCCGCCGAAGCCCCCTTTGAGACGGTGGTCGCCCAGGGCGTACCGCACGACGTTGGCGCTCAGTGTGTCCACCACCAGAAGTTCAGAGGCGGCCTGGCTGACCGCAATGCCCGTGGGCCTTTCCAGAAACCCTTCACCGATCTCCCCGACATACGCCCTGCCCCTGCGGGTGAAAATCTTGACCACGCCCTGCTGGGAGTCGGTCACATAGATGAAACCGCGCCGGCCGTCGACGGCGATGCCCACCGGTGATTGGAAAGCCCGTTTGGGGGGGACAAAGGTGTAATGTTCGCCGGCCTGGCTGTCGAACACGTGCACCGTTTTCAGATAAGTGTCCACCACGTAAAGCCTTCCCGCCGCATCGGCGGCCACACCGTAAGGCGCCACAAGACGTTTTTCGGATTCCCCGAGAAAGTAACGGACGAATTTCCGCAGGGCCCCCTCAGCGATATCGAGATCCCGGGGCCGGGTCACGGCGTTGACAAAGCGAATGCGGGCCGTCTCCGGCGGCGGCGGCCAGGCGATTTCCGGCAGCGGGGGCCGCACCGCATCCCCGCCCCCGATGCAGCCGGCCGTCAGCAGCATCACCGCCAACAAGGCCAGGTTAATGCATTTTGCGGCTCTCATTGGATGCCATACCTCTTTTTTTCATGACGGTAACTCACCAGCGCAACCGTATGATCTCCACAAACAGGTTGTGGGTCGTGCGCCGCTGCTCGACGAACTGGTTGTCCACATCCGTGTACTGATAAAAGATGGTACCCCGCCAGATGCGGTAGGAAAGGTCCACTGAAGCGGTAAATACCGTGTTGACGGTGTCCTGGCCGGCGCCCGTGATGGTGTCCCGGTAGGCCTCCATGCGCAGGCGGCTCCAGCGCGTCAGCGCCAGGGTCAGGTCGGTCCGCATACCGTAAAGCTGCTGGGTATCGTCACGGTCGTCGAAAGCCGTCTGACCGTAATATCCCGACAGCCTGCAGTACATGCGCCGAAACGGCCGGACCACAAAAGTCTGCTTGGCCCGCCAGGCGCGGGTGGAAGCTCCGGATTCGCGACTGGTGTCGTCGAATGTCAGCTGGGTGTCGGTCCACCCCAGATCGTAGCGCACTTCGGCCCGGTGGCGCGAGTCGTTCACCCGGTTGGCCGTGAGAACCGTGCCCGACAGAATCTGCTGGCTGGCCCGGCTGTAGCTGTAATAAAGGCGCAGGGAGGACCACAGCATAAAATCGATGCCGTAAGTCTGGCCGAAAATATTGTCATTGAAGTCGGAATCACTGAGGTAGCGGTAGCTGACCAGCACCGTCTGGCCGTCGGTGATGTCGCCGACGATGGTGCGGCTGATCTGCACGGAATAATCCACGCGGGTGATGGTGTAGTCGACATTCTCGACATACACCACCGACCCGGCCACGTTGGTGACCACGATGGAGTCGGTCGCCACGTTGTTGTGGTCCAGGAAGGTGACAACGCCGGTGGACAGCACGTGCGGCTCGTCCACGACCTGGACGGGAACCTGGCCGCCGCCGCTGCGGAAGGTGGCGGTGTTGGTCCAGCCCGCGTGCAGGTTGAACCAGCCCCAGGGAATCGGGCGCCGGTACCGGAAATCGAGGTTGGCGTCGTAAACATCCTCACCGCCCCCGGTAAAATCGCTCAGCTCGGCCCCCCCGTTGAGCCGGGTGGTCAGATTCTCATAAAGCAGATGCTCCAGGCCGGCATTGGCAAAAAGCGTGCGGCGGTCGAAGTCGCCGGAGCTCTGCTGGTTGTAGCCCAACCGGTAGTTGGACCAGAAATTCTTCCTGTGCCGCCAGTTGAGCTGCTCCAGCCACCTCAAGCCGGACGTGTCCAGGCCGTTCTGCTGCGACCAGCGGTAGGTCAGAAAAGAGTTGAGCATGACCTGCCTTTTGCCGGTGAAATCGAAGAAGTTGCGAATCTCGGAGTTGGACGTTTTCACCCGCGTGGGAATGCTGTTGCTGACGCGGTCGGAGTCGCTGTAAATCGTATAGGCCTGCGTGTCACTGCGGCCCTTATGGTGGCGCGTGGTGATGCGGAAATCGTCGCGATCCTCGACGGAATCGAAAAAACCCGTCTGGTCGATGCGCGTGCGGCTGTAGCTGAAGGTGGTGGGCAGCACCCGGTATTTCAGGTACAGGTCGCCGCCGTAGCTCTCGGTGGTGGTTTCAGTCTGGGCGGCAAAGGCGCTGGTGACGATGTCGTCGTATCGCTTGCCGTAGAGGTGCAGGGTGTAAGGCTTTACGGGCAGAAAGGTGAAATCCGCAAAATAAGCCGGCAGAAAGGGATTCAGGTCGGAACCGGTGGTCTGGTTATAGCTTTCGTCGTGCCAGCTCAAGGCGGGCTGGAAGCCGAGCTTGTACTGCATGAAAGCCGGGTGATAGACCCACCCCCTGGTGCGGATATCGAGCACCGGGCGCAGCTCCTGGGAGGTGTTGTCGGTTCGGATATCCGGCCCCGTGATCGTTTCGGACCAGAATTCGTAGGAAATGCCCAGCCCCAGCTTGGGCCGCTCCATGAAAAACCGGGCCGCCCAGGCATGCTCCGGTGTCATGAGGGCGAAAATCAGGGCGCACATCAACAGGAGGCCGGGATCTTTCACGCATTTCCTCTTGCAAGCCATCAATCTTCAACCATGTTCCCCCACCCTTTGTCAGACGGATCGCCTGGGGATTCCAGCGGATAACAGACATCCTTGCCCTGGCTGCCGCTCTGCCGGCGAAGCCCCTGCCGAACGGCAGCCGGTGTAGTCCCCACGGGCCGAAGCGCCTCCCGGTAATCGGCCGTCAGCATTTTCCTGTCGCGTCCCGCATGGGGGTTGTGGCACTGCAGGCAATTGTTCGACATTCGCTTGACCGCCTTATGGGAAGCGGGGTTGGCCACAACGTCTTTCATGTGGCACACGGCACACTGCCGCTCCGGCGGTTTGGTCAGGACATGGGGATATCGGCTCTGATGGGGAGCGTGGCAGGCCAGGCACTTGCCCTTGGCCGCCGGGGTGTGCAGCCACAATCCCCTGGCGGAGGCCGCGGCCTCGGATTTGTCCTCATGGCAACCGGCGCACAATTTTCGGACGGGCATTCGCAGCCTGGCCGGCGAGGCGGCCGAAGTGCCGCCCAAGATGCGGGAAGAGCCCCTGCCGCTGGAGGCCTGGGGGCCGAGAGCGGCCGATGTGGCGTGACAGGCCTCGCACCTCCGGGCCGCGTACAGGGGATGGGCGTATAACACCACTGCAGGGACCGCCCCTCCCGCGGGCTGTGTTCCCGGCCGGTTGGAGTCCTCTTTTTTCCCGTCCGTCCCGCTGGCCCTGGACGCTTCCAGGGGCGGCACGCCGGTGAAAAAAAACGTCAGCCACCGGTGCCGGGCTTGGCGATCGCACCCGCAGATGAGTACGACCGACACGGCCGCCAGCACGGGCAGAATCCTATTCCGCCTTGGGGGCTTCACGTTGCGGCTCACCTGCGGCGTTTGGGGTGGCGGGCAGCGGCTGACCCACCCATTTTCCGAACCCGTAAACGTTCAGCCTGTTGGGTCCGAAATAATTCCCCACGTAGAGGACGTATTCCAGCCGGAAGTCCTTGTCGGCAAAGCGCCGGAAAAAATCCACGTTGTCGTAATCGATGTGGATGCCGGCGGGCAGGTACATGCTCCCGGGGGTAGTTCCGGCACCTCCGAAAAAGAGCATCAACTGCCCGGAGCGGCTGTCGAAAATCTGGACGTTTTCAAAGGCGGCGTCCACCACGTAAAGGTAACCCTGGCGATCCACGGCAATGCCCTTGGGTCGGGCGAAGGCCCCCAGGTTGTCCCCTATCCGGCCGAAAGTGCGCACCAGCGTGCCCTGCGGGTCGAACTTCTGGATGCGAAAATTAAAGGCATCGTTGACGAAAAGGTTGCCGTCGCGGTCCACGGTCACATGGGAGGGCCGGTAAAACTGGCCCTTGCCGCTGCCCAGTTCACCGATGGTCCGCTTGAGCCGCCCGCTCCCGCGGTCCAGGGCCAGCACCTGGTGCTTGTTCATGTCGCACACGTAGACGGTGTCCCCGAAGACCGCCACGTCCACCGGCTTGTCGAAGAGATCTTTGCCCCCGTATGCCCGCACGAAACGGTTGTCGCGGCCGAAGACCACCACCTGTTTGCGCTGCATGTCGGCGATGTACTTGACGTCATCGTCCGACACCCAGATGCCCGAAGGGTCGCTGAGGGTCCCCAGGCGCTCGTCCCTGAGGTAGTCGAAACGACGCTCCGCCAGGTTCAGAATGAGCAGTTTGCGGGCGGTTCGGTCCAGTACGTAGATGCGGCCCTTGACCGCAGCGATGTCATAGGCCTTGCCGATGGTTTTCAGGGATTCGGGGGGCCCCAGAAGAAACGTCTCCAAAGCGCTCTGTTCGCGGCCCAGATCCGCCTCGCCGGTAATGGTGGTGAGAAACTGCAGCCGCGGCGATTGGGGCAGGGGCGGGTAAAACAGGACGGTTTTTCTCTTCTCAGAAGGGGCGCTGGCACAGCCGGACAGGAGCAGCAGACACAGGAGCAGAATAGCGCATTTTTTCATAGAGGCCCTTTCCGATTGTCGTTCCGCAACACGCCATCCCCTATTTATCGGTATGGCACTCCAGGCAGAGCTCAGAGCCGGCCATACTGACCCGCAGCATCCCGCTCTCCTCGGCACCGTTGTTGTGGGGATCGTGGCAGGATGCACACTCCACCCGGCGCTCGTAGAAGCGCACCCTGTACGAGTAGGGATCGCCGTGCGTGTAGTGGCAGGTTCCGCACCCGGACACGGTCTGGTGGTTCCAGTAAATGCCCACGGGGTGATCGTCGGACAGATCCAGCCCCTCGCCGACCACGGCTGGGCCCGTCATGAACATGCTGCCGGTGCTGCCGCCGAAAGAGTCCATGGCCACCGTGCCGTCGTGACAGGACAGGCACAGCTTGGAGATTTCTCCGGGCTGCTCCACGTTCACGTCCATGGTGGGACTGCTGTAAAGGGTGTAGGTGGCCGTGGTCACCTCGTGGTTCCACAGGGGCGCTGCGGCCACCGCGGTGTCGGCATGGTGCGGGGTATGGCAGGGCTTGCAGATTTCTCCGCCGGACCAGCCCTGGCTGGAAAAATCGTGGGGGCTGCCTGCAATCTGCGCCTGGACAGGGGGTGCCGTTACGATCAACCAGCAGGCGATCATCAGGATCAGCGCCCACCCGGGCACGATCGACGGCAGGCCGCCGACCCGCATGCGCCGGCTGGAAGCGTCTGTTTTTATCGCAGCCATATCGTCCTCCTTACTGCGGCGACTGTCCACGAAAAAGGGGGCTGGGCCCCCTTCTGGTGAACGACTGGATTGTGCGTTTTACTTGTTGTGACAGGTCAGGCACAGCGCCGAAGAAGCATTGGCGATATTCAAAAGCTTTTCGTTGTTGTGCGAATTGTGCACGTCGTGGCAGGACGAGCACTCCACCTTGTTGCCGAAAAGGAGGTCATCCTGGATGGTGCCGCCCAGGGAAGTCGTCGCCGTTGAGGGCGGGTGCAGTCCGCCGTCGGTGGTTGCCAGTGCATCGTCGTAGGTGAACGAGATCGGGTGGTCGTCCGACAGGTCCGTGCCGATAAGCGCGTCGCCGGAGATCATCGTGGAACCCGTGGCACCGCCGAAGGAATCAATAGCCACCGTACCGTCGTGGCAGGAAAGACACAGCTTGGACACGCCGTCGGGCTGTCCCAGGTCAGTGGCATCCAGGGTCAAACTGCTGTAGAGGGTAAACGTGGATGTGGTCACCTCGTGGTTCCACAGAGGGGCGCCGGCCACCGTGGTGTCCGCATGGTGCGGCGTATGGCAGGGCTTGCAGATTTCTCCGCCGGACCAGCCACTGCCGCTGAAATCGTGGTCGCTGCCGGTGATCTCCGCCATGGAGACGCCGGACAACAGGGCCGTCAGGGCCAGGATCATCAGTACAATGGATACCTTTTTCATGTGTCTTTCTCCTTTTCATACCGGGTTTGACAAGAATTTTTAACCGCTCGAAACCAGATGATTTCCGCTGCTGATCTCCCCCCCTTTCCCTGAAATTTCGTAGTCGGCGCTTTGTCTCTTCGGAATCGGTTATGCAAGGAGAACGAAAAAAGCCGGGTCGCCCTCCTGTTTTCGCGGCAACCCGGCTGTCTTCTGTGAACGCAGTCACGTCGGAAGACCCGTGGCTTTCCGTCCCCCGGTCGCCCGGGGTTTGGCTTTGGCGCTGGATATCGCCTCGATAGCGGTTATTGAAAATGCAACACTTATGCCACATAGTGGCTCAATCCAGCGCCGGACGGCGGGAAGCGGCTCCCAGGCCTGGCTCTGATCCTAATACGGTGGAATAACTTTATTTAATTGTTTCTGAAAAGTCTTTTTAGCGCCGATTTTCTGTCCAAAGCCAAGGGCTTCCCGATAACCGCCGGCCCCAAAAACGCGTTCGATTGTCTGGAATCCGGACACCCGAATGGCAGAACCGCATAATACCCTTATTTTACAACAAGTTAAGTTCGTAAAAAAAATGGACGTCGATACTGACTGAAACGACAGCCGGCAAAAACAGACGGTCTCCTACGGTTTGCGGGCGGGCCGGAATGTCCTGAAAGAAGGCTCCCTCGGGCGGTTCTGCCGGGCCAGGCGCGCACCGGGTTTGTGAAAAAACTTGTAGCGAAAGAGGGCGTCCGGGCCGTGGCAGTCCTTGCAAAGGGTGTCGCGGGCCCGGCTTCTGAGAAAACTGTTGGTGGCGTCGCCCTCGACCTCTTGTCCCGCAGCGGCCGCGGGTGCCCCCTGTTTCCACCGGTGCGCATTGTGGCAGGAGGGGCACGAAAGGTTCCCGACGCGCACCGGTTTTCCGGAAGCCCCGTCGAAGAGCGGCAGGTGCCCGGCCTGGGCGCGCAAGCCTTTGCCCACGTCGACGATGGCGGTTGACGGGTGGGAGGCGATGGCGGGGATCTTTTTCCCGGCCGGACCGCCCTTCGTGTGGCAGGAGTTGCACAGACGGTCCATTACGGGCCCTTGCCCGGTCAGCTCCCGGGCCCAGAGACGGACCGGCTGTCGGCCGTTGTGGACCAGATGGCACACCCCACAGGTGCCGGACTGCACCGGTGTCTGGCCGGCATCGTTGGTGGCCGTTGCGCCCGCGGCCAGCAGGTCGTGGTCGGTCTTTTGCACCACGGCCTGCCGCCGGTGGCAATTGGTGCACAGCAGTGGGACCGGGGCGTTTTCCAGCCGCAGGAAACTGTTGCGCGCATCGCCTTCGGTTTTCAGGAGGTTTTTTCCCGCCCGCCGGCGGGGGGTCCAGCGATGGGGGTCGTGGCAGGTGGGACAGGACACGACCCCGTTTTGAATCGGACCGCCGTGTTCACCGTAAAGGGGCAGTGTGGTGTCCAATCCCCTGCCGGCGGGAGAAACATTCAGGGGGTGGGATCGGCCGCCGATAACCTTGTCGGAGGCCAGGCCCTGCGGCCGATGGCAGCCAACGCACAGCGCTTCCCCGGCCGTGGCGCGACCGGGTTCGATCCTGCGGGCCCATAGAAAATCTCTCTGGGCGTTGTGCACCAGGTGGCAGGCGGCGCACACCCCCGACTCCGCCGGTGTCTGTCCGGCGATGTTGCGGGAGCCGGGGGCCACGCAGCCCAGGTCGTGTTTGGACCCTTTGATGAAGAACTTGTCGGCATGGCAGGCCCGACAGATATCCGGCGACTGTCGGCGCAGGAAGGAGGTAAAGGCCACGTGGCTCTTGCCGGCCCGCCGACCGCTTTGGGTACGTTCGGCGGGCGGCCGCCACTGGTGGGGGTCATGGCAGGTGGGACAGGTGATGCGCCCGTTGGGCCGGAATTTGCCCTTCTTGTCGAACAGGGGCAGGCCGCGAACCTTAATCCCCGTGCCGGCCGGCCGGATGTTCATGGGGTGGGAATAGCCGTGGTGAACCTTTTTGCGGGCAATGCCCTTTTCGTTGTGGCAGGAAAAACACAGGCTCTGCACGACACCGCCCCCGCCCCCCGTACGCCGTGCCCACAGAAACCCCCTGCGGGATCCGTGCACCAGGTGGCAGCTGCCGCATAGCCCCGCCTGGGCCGGTTGCTGGTTGAGGATGTTGCGGGCGTTTGGGGCGCTTTTGGCCAGATCGTGCCGCGAGCCTGCGATGTTGAATTTGCTCCGGTGGCACTGCCGGCAGATCCCGGGTTGGGGTTTCCTGAGAAAAAACGTCGACCGCATGGCCCCCCCGGGGCCGGTTTTCTCGGCCGGGGCGGTTGCCGGGCGGTGGGTGTCGTGGCAGGTGGCGCAGGTCATTTTGCCATTCTTGTCCTGCACTCCCGAGCGGTCGAAAAGCGGAAGCTTCAGCTCATTGCGGGTGGTGTCCACCGCCGTGGGCCTGCCGGGCGTCCCTCCTTTTTTAAAAGGATCAACGTCCAGGGGGTGGGTTTCGCCGCTCAGGTTGACCTTTCCGGCCACCCGTCCCTTGGCGTGGCAACTGAGGCACAGCCGACTGGTGTAGTCCTTTTTTTTCCCGGCCAGCTTGCGGGCGGCTTTGTGGGGCAGATGACATGCCGAGCACACACCGGCCTGGGCCACGGTCTGGCCCGCCAGGTTTTTTTCGTCCGGTGCCGAGTGCGCCAGGTTGTGCCGGGTGTCGGCAATGGACTGCTTGTCGGGGTGACAGGTGAGGCAGAAACCGGACTTGCGGTCCCTGGCGATCACCAGCAACGGCTTTTCAATATCGTTGTCGTGGACCTTGTGGCAGGTCTGGCAGATCAGCGCACCCGCGTCCCCCAGCCGGGCCCCGCGTTCAATCACCGCCGCCGGGATCCTGGCCTTGACGGGGACCACGTTCACTATATGCGCAGGGGTTTTGCGTCCGTCGGCCGTAAAGCTGCGCTTGTCGCGGTGACAGGCCAGACACAGCTGGGAGCGACCCGTGGGGTTCACCAGAAAGCTTTTTTGAGAAGACCCGTGGGCCGTGTGGCAGCTCTCGCAGATCACCTGGTTTTTCTGTACACCGGGCTTGCCGTAACCGGCGGCAAGCTGCCGGGGAAAGCCCTTTTCGACGCTACCCATGGAGTGGTTGCCGGCCGACGGGCCGCCGGTCTTGTCCGCATGGCACATGCGGCACATGTTCGAATCCCGGTTGGAGGTCCGCATGAAGATGGTCTCGTGGGAATCCGGCCCGCTGGGCACCCCGTGGGCCGTGTGGCAGGTGGCGCATTGCACCCGGCCGTTTTCGTCCAGCGGAAAAATATCCGGTATCTTCATGCCGGCCGGCGGGGACACGTTGGTCTTGTGCCCTGCGCCGCTGCCCATTCGTTTGCGGGAATCCACGACGCTGCCGTCGTGACAGGACATGCACATCTCTGGCGTAGCCGCGACTTTCTCGGCATGGTAGGCCACCAGCTCGGTCCCGCGACCCTCGGTAAAAAAGGTGTCGATCCAGCGGTAGTGGCAGATAGCGCAGGACTTGGCGGAATTGGGGTTCCGGGGGGGAGGCACCGTGGCCGGGGCGCCGGACGGGAGCAGCAACGACAGCAGCACCAGCAGAAAAACGAATGCCAGCGCTTTTCCCCGGGAGGCCCGCCCGTCGTGAAGACCTGGAGTCATCGGCCGCAGCAATGGGCCGGTCTGCGCCGTGATGATGTCGCCAGCGGGAATCAACACGCTCAATTCCGCCCGGGCGTATCCTCTATCTGGTAGACACCCACCCTGTCGGCGAACATCTCGACCACATAGAGACGGTTGCGGTGGTCGATGAACAGTCCCACCGGGGTCTTGAATTTTTTCACCGCGGTTTTTTCCGCGTCACCAACAGCGGCGTAGAACTCGGAAGTAGCAGAATCGAAAACCTGTATGACGCCCATGTAGCTGTCGCTCACGTAGACGCGGTTGTCTCTGTCGATGGCCACCCCCTTGGGCCGGAAGAATTCCCCTTTCTCGACCCCCCATCCACCGATAAAGGAGACGAAGAGCCCTTTCGGATTCAGGACCTGCACCCGGGTATTGATGACGTCCACGATGTAGAGGTACTGCTCCCGGTCCAGGGCCATGAGAAAAGGATAGCGGAAATTGCGCTTGCCCGTACCCGGCTTTCCATAGGTGGTTTTCAGCCTGCGCGTGTTCAGGTCGTAGACCAGAATGCGGTGATTGTCGTTGTCCACCACGTAACAGCGCCGGCGGCGGTCGTCGACCGCCACGTCAGTGGGGTCTGCGGGTTTGCCTTTTTCGGAAGGGGGTGCATCGATGGCCGCTACGAAGCCGCCGCGGGGGGTGAAAATCTGGATGCGGTGGTTTCCGGAATCGGCCACGTAGACCCTGCCCGCGCCGTCCAGGGCGATCCCCAGGGGAAACGCGAAAGCGCCCCGTCCGGAACCGGTCTTGCCGAAGGAGCCCGCCGGGCGGCCCTGGGCGTCGAACATGCGGATGCGGTTGTTTACGCCGTCGACCACGTAAATGCGCCCGTCGGCGGACACGGCCACGTCGCTGGGCTGCCGGAGCTGGTCCGCCAGGTCAAACAGGTGCTTCACCGTTACCAGCCGAATGGCGGTGGCGGGTGGGGCCATGCCGAACAGCAGCAGGAGCAGGAGCAGCGACAGGGCACAAAAACGGCGGCAGATGGACAGAGACAGGTTCATAACGGGTTCCGGCGGCACTCAGTTGCCGAACAGGTTGGGAAAGTAAAACACCTTGTACTTCGTCACCAGGCCTTTTACGTTCAGATTGATCAGCTGATTGGCCTTCTTGTCGTCGAAACCGAGCTGCCGAAAATCGAGCATCCCGTTGGCGGTGTGGCATTCATTGCAGGCCACGCTGATTTCCTTCTTCTCGATGTGCCGGTGGAAATATTTCAACTGTTCTCTCCGCTGGTGGTCATTCAAATCCTTTTCCCGCTGCTGAAATTCCCTGGCCTTGCGGGTGTCGGCCGACTCCGTCACCAGCTGCCGGGTGCCGCCGGCCTCTATGAAGAGGCCGATGCGGGAGATGTAGTTCCGGGTTTTATGGGCGGTCCCCGTATGCGGGTTGAAATAGGATCCAAAAGGCGTTCCACTGAACTGCACGTTTTCGGAGTCAATCCAGTCGTAGGAGACATGCGGCAATTTTTCCCGCTTGAGATGGCATACTTCACACAGCATGAAACCGGTGTGCATGTTGACCAGTGCACGGACCCGATTGTTCTTGCTGTGGGGATAAAGCGGGTGACAGACGCGGCAGGAGGTGTCATCGTCCAGACGGGTGATAAACGACTGCTCCTTCCTGTGGAAACCCTTCAGGGGGAAGTTCTTCACCTTTTGCGGGTTTTCCGTCTTGGCGTGGCAGCCGCTGTTGCAGTTGACGCCGGTGGCGCCCGTGTGGGGCACCTTGACGACCGCCACATGGCATTTGCGGCAGCGGACCCTGCCGTGGGCGGAGCGCATGTACGCGGCCTCGTCGATGTGCAGCACCTTGAAGCCGTCCTGTGGCTCATGGCGAACCAGTCCCGGATACTGGTGGCAGGTGAGGCAACCGTCCTCATCCACAGCCAGAACCGCCGGGATGACCAGTCCCGGCAGGAAACTTGTGACTGTCAGCAGAATGGCAAGCGCTGTTATTTTCATGGCTGCAGGCAGTGGCTACTCGACGCTGCCCTCGGCACCGAAGTCGATCTTCGAGGGCATGTAGAACGTTCTGTATTTGTTAACCAGCCCCACCACTTCGGTGGAGACCAGGTGCGCCACGCGCATCTTCGGGAAGCCGAGGGCCGCAAAGTCGAGGTAGCCGTCTTTGCGGTGGCAGTCCGAACAGAACACCGGTTTTTCCGATATGTTGGCGTGCAGTTTGATCTTGGCCCGGGCGACCTGGTCATGGGTAAACTGGTCTTTGAGTTTCAGGAACTGCCGGGCGGCCTTGTCGCTGATGGGCCGGAATATGCGTTGGGGCTCGCCGGAGTCGGAAATGCGGATGGGAAATATCTTGGCGGTGTACTTGCCGTATTGCCCTTTGACTTTAGAGACGACCTGCCCGGTTCGGCGGTCGACCCACATAAAAGTCACCCCGGTTTGGCCGGGCTTCTGACGGGCGTGGCAGACGGAACAGGAGATGAATCCGGTGTGAAAGTTCAGCAGCGAGCGGACCTTCTTCTCCTTGCTGTGGGGAAACGTCCCGTGACACGTCAGGCAGAGAGGCGGATTGACTTCGGGTTGTGAAACGAACTCATCGACCAGGTGAAAATGGCCGCGGGGCACGGGTTGCCTGTCTTTCAGGATGGTGTCGAAGATATTCTCCTCGGCGGCCTCGATGATGGCCACGGCCTTCTTGGCTTCGAAGCCGGGGAAATAGACCAGCTTCAAAAGCCACAGCCCGAAGAGCAGGAGCGGAAAAACCAGCAGACCTTTCACCACCAGAAGCAAAAAACGGTTTTTCATGGCGCCTCTTTTCGCAGGTAGATTTTCTTCAGTTCCGGGTCGGACATGATCTTTTTGTAGTGCAATGCGTGATCTTCCCTGAATTCCTCTTCATCCATCAGGCCGGTCAGCCACATTTGATTCAATGGGCTCCTGCCGGGCCGGAAATGGATTTCGTACATGTGCCAGATGATGATCGCCAGGCAGGCCAGAATAGCCTCCATCCCGTGAATGACAGTGGCGACGTCCACCAGGAATTTGCTCCACAGGTACTCGGTCCACAGCAGCACTCCGGTGATGGACATGAGGGTGTTGCCCATCAGCAGGGCACCGTATTCCATTTTCTGCTGATAGGTGAAGCGGTCGAACTCAGGCGGTTCCCTTCGGGCACCGGTGAAGTAGAGGAAGTTATCCCGCATGTCCAAAAGGTCTTTTTTTCCGGGAATCATGTCCCGCAGCCACCGCCGCCCGGCACTGGTCAGGAGCAGATAACCGACGTGGCAGAAACTGAGCAGTATCAGCACGACCCCGGCCGTGCGGTGCAGGAGGCTCCGGTAATAAAACACGCTTTCGGCGGCCTGTCCAAAGGGTTTGACCAGGTTTTCCGGAATCTTGAGCATGAAGCCCGTGACGACCAGTAGCACGAAACAAACCACCAGCGTCATGTGCTGAACCCTCTCGGCGGTGTTGAGACGTACAAAAAAACGTTTCTCCACGGCCGCCTCCGCTTCCCGCGCCACATCGCGGCCGGAGACCGCGGTAATCGAATTGTCCATATCCGTTCCTCCTCAGGGTGGTGACGTTATCCGCAACGCCCCTGGTCGTTGCCTCCCTGCTTGCCGCTGAATGCCTGGCCCGTACCGTGCGGCTTTCGCCTGCTGCGCAGAAAATGCATACTCTGGTGCAGCAGCATGAAAGAGATCACCCCGCCGATGAGCAGTTTGTAGAAGAGTTTAAGCAGCTTCAGCACCCGGTAGTGGAAAACTTCCTTTTCCGAAATGTCCATACCGGCGCGCTTTATGACGGCCGACATTTCCGGCTCCTGTTCATCCGGCACTTTTTCGCCGGCCAGTATCTGCGCCTTTACCCCATATGCATGCACCCTTCCTGAGGCAAACTGCGCCGTGGCGCCGGGGTGGCACACCTGGACGCCGCCCTGGTTGCTGCAGGTGCGGACACGGTTCGAAAGGTGAATGGGCGAAACCGGATCCGTGCGGGGACGAATGTCGTGGGTGGAATAGCCCACCGGCACATGGCAGCTCAAACAGTCAGGGGCATTGCGTACCCCGTATTTTACCTGCACCCAGTGGAAAGTGTCCTTGTAGGTGGAAATGCTCTCCAGGCCGTGGCGGGCCATTTTCTTCTGATCCTCATGGCAGCTGGTGCACAGTTTGACCACTTCATCCTGCGTTCTGCGCCGCCGCATGCGGTGGGTGAAGTGGGAATAAAAATTCCGGGCCCACTCCTTCCTGGTGTGGCAGCCGACGCACCTCGCCAATGTCTCGTTGGACAACGCCTCGCTTTTGCCCCACAGGCCATCCAGCGAATTGTACATGCGATTGCTGTGGCAGTACTTGCAGGTCGGCAGGTCCTCGGGAAACGGTTTGGAGCCGCCCGCCGCACCCCGCCCATGCACGCTGGCTTCATATTTCCTGACCATGTTGATGTGCGAGAATTCCCGCCCCGTGGAAGGCTCTTTGATGTGGCACTTGGTGGAACAGTCCACCTTGCGGACGTTGGTATGCGGAATCTGGTCCAGACCGATGTGGCAGTTCTTGCACCGCAGTTTTCCATGCACCGAACGGGCGAACAGTTCGTCGGCGATGTAGAAAATCCGCTTGCGGCCGGTCTTGTCGAAACGGCCCATGGCGGGATAACGGTGGCACAACAGGCAGTTTTCCGTATCGGGCATGATTCCATTCCCGGTGGATGCCGTGCCCGCCCCGCAAAACAGCAAGATGCCGGCCGACAACAGAACCTGTATCCAGTTTCTTGTGATCAAGTGCACGCTGCCTTCTCCTCCTGCCGGCTCGCCATCACTCGCAACCGGCTCGCTATTTCTCTTCGCTCTCACCCGGATGAAGAATCCTCGGCATGTAAAATTCGGTGTACTTGTGGATCATGCCGACGACCTCCGTGCTGACGATGACATTTATCCTTTCCTGAGGATACCCCAGCTCTTTGAACGGCAGCAGGGAACCTTCCTTCCGGTGGCAGTCCCCACAGAGGTATGGTTTCTTGCTGACAATCTTGTGGATGATTTTCTTGGCCTTGGATTTTTGTATGTCCGTCAGGGTCTTTTCGTTTTTGCGGTAGTCGCGCGCAAAGGCGACCCTCTCGGGTGTGTCGACGCGCTGCAGTCGGCCGTCGATTCGTTCGAACGGGATGATCTTGGCGTTGTATGCGCCCGCCTGGGTTCCTTTCTCCACCGGGCTGTCCACGATCTCTCCGGTGGTACGGTCGTACCACTTGAAAACGCCTGTACGGGCCGATCCCTCCAGACGTACATGACAGGTTTGGCAGCCGATAAAGGACGCGTGCATGTTGCCGAAGGCTCTGAGCTCCTTGACCTTGTCATGGGGCATGTCGCCGTGGCAGTTAATGCAGTAATTGTGCTTGTCCGGCTTGAAATCGAAATCGATGTGATGAAAATGGCCCTTCAGCCAGCGCTGCTCCAGCACGCGGTATCCCAGGTAGTGTTTGACCCTTTTTTCTCCCTCCAGAATTGCCTGCTTGAAGGTGGTCGTCTCAGACGCCTCTTTTTGCCCGGCCTTCATCTCAGTGGCCTGCTGGCTCAGCTTGCGGTGTCGGAATTCGGCCACCAGTTTTCCCAGGGTGACATCCCAGATGACCACCATCATGAAAACGGTAAACGCCATCAGCAGGAGCAGATACAGCTTGGAAAGTAGTTTTTTCATGAATCAGATCCTAATCCGCATAAACCGAACGGTAGTCGAAAACGGGCGGCCCCTTTATGCTTCTTCCCCTCCCACAAGACTCTCCCGGGAGGCAGCGGAAGGGGCGGCCGCTGGCATTTCCGCTGCAACCGGTTCCCTGCGGCTGCCGGGAGGCGGCAGTATCTCGTCTTCCAGGCCGGCTTCCTTCATGACCTGCCGGTAATAGTCGTAGTGCTCCTCGACCATCAGGTGCTCCGGCAGGTAGCCCGTGATGAAGACCGTTCCCATGGGAAACACGGAGGTCGAAAAGTGCACATTGTAAAAATGCCAGATGAACAGAAACAGGGTGGCCAGCAGGGCTTCGTCGCTGTGGGCGATCAGGGCGAAATTGATGATTTCGCCGGAGACATAGCGGGTGACGAGTTCCTTGTGCCACATGATGAAGCCGGAACCCACCATGACTACGATGCCCCAGAAGGGGGCCCAGTAGTCGAATTTCTCCTTCCAGGTGAACTTGGCGCCTTCGGGCGGCTTGTCGGACAGAAAAAGAAGGTATTTCAAATAGGCGGCAAAATCCCTGACATCCCTGAAGCTGGGCATGATGGGGTGCGTCAGGATACCCTTCAGGACGGCCACCGCGCTCAGCTGATTTTTCCGTCGCAGGGGGACCACCAGGTCGGTGTAAATGCTGCGCGCGATATAAAAGAGGTGAAAGACGAACAGCAGGAACAGAATCGTGCCCGCCGTCTTGTGGATGATGGGCGCCATCTTGATGCCGCCGAAAAGGGCATACAGGGAAGGGGCCCAGGGGGCATCCGGAAACTTCAGCGGCATGCCGGTCAGGGCCAGCACGATGACACTGGATGCAATGGTGATGTGCTGCGCCCGCTGAATGGCGGAAAAACGGTAAAAGTATTTTTTGCCGTCCTTGATTTTGATGAGGGGCTGCGTTGCCATGAACCTATTTCCTCCGTCTCAGCGAGGCATTGGGGAACATTCTTCTCAACAAGTCGAGGAACAGGAGGCCCATGATGGGCAGAAGCACACTGCCGGTCATGCCCAGAAAAAACACCTGGGCGTAAAACTGGTAGGGGTTGCGCTCCAGGTCGAACTCGGGGTGGACCCGGTATTCGGCCAGCTTGGGCGACGCCCCGGGGTGGCAGTCCATGTTCGCGCATATCAGGCCTTTGTTGTTCTCGTTGGTGATGGCGTTGGAGTCTTTGTAGCTGAGCATCTGATGCACCGAACGGCCCGGATTGACATGGCAGTCCAGGCAGTCGGGTACGCGCTCATCCAGGAAAAGGGCGGCCTTGCCGTGAAAAGTCTCGCCGTAGGAATAGACCGCTTTGGTCGAGAGCCCGTGTCGGGCCGCCAGTTGAGCGTCGTCGTGGCAGCGGGCGCAGATCTCGGCGATATTTTTCGGGCTGCGGATTTTGTGCAGCCGTGTCGTCACGTGGTTGTAAAACCGGTATATGAACTCGTCCTTCTTGTGACAGACCCGGCACCTTCCCAGGGCCGCCTTGGAGATTCCGGGATGGACCTTCTGTTTGAAAATCGAAAGCGGCCGGTAGAGCGGATTGTCGTGGCAGTCTTTGCAGGACGGCAGGTCTTCAGGATGTTTTTTCGGCTTCTGGTCCCTGTCTTTCAGTCCGTGGACGCTTTTGGACAAAAAGCGGGCGACTTCTTTGTGAGAAAATTTCTGTTCGCTGGTGGGTTCGACGATGTGGCACTGCGTCAGGCAGTCGACCTTCTTCGCCGGGTCGTGGGGGATTTTTTTGATGTCCGTGTGGCAGTCCTCGCATTTCACCCGGGCATGCACGCTGCTGTTCATGGTCGCCTCGTTGATGAACAGCAGCCGCAGGCGGCCGTCCTCGTCGATACGGCTGAGCCCCGGATACTTGTGACACAGAAGACAGTTCCCGATGTCGGCGGCGGGTACGCTCGGCGGGGCCAAAAGCACCATTGCCAGCAGAGAAAAGCTCCAACGGAAAATGGTTTTCGCATTCAGTCTCAACACGGTTGCTCCCCTGTTTGAATCCTCACACCGGAACGGTTGTTGGCCCGGTTACATTTGATGGCACTCGATGCACAGCCTGCCCGGCAGGCGATGCCTGAACTTCGAACCGGCTCCTCTGGCAGAAGGCCTGCTGGCTGGAATGACCCCCTTGTCGTGGGGGTTGTGGCAAGTGATGCAGGTCATTTTGCCGTTGCTGTCCAGCGGAAGTATGATGCCGAATTTCTTTTCCATCTGCTTCATCCGGGCCAGACTTTTGGCCGAGGGCTTTATCATGTGATTGAAATTGCCGGAGTGGTTGCCACGCACCAGGTGACAGCGGCGGCAGAGCGTCTCGATATCGGTTATGTATTTCAGATCGGTGAAGGTGGCTGTTTTCACATCCGGCTTTTTCACGTGGCAGTAGAGGCATTTTTCGGCAACGATCTTCCTTCTGGCATTCAGCTGGTTATGCACGTCAAGCTTCCGGTAGTTGCGCTTGTCGTGGCACTTGAAACAGAAATCGGTTCTGCGGGGATAAGGTCCCCCCCTCAGGGAAACCTTCCTGACCGCACTTGACCGGCACTGGGCGTATATGTCGTGGCACGTAAGACACGACAATTTGCCCTGTGCCAGCGGGAAATCCCCAGGAATCCGGGCGCTCTTTCGCCCAGACGGCCGCACGCCCACCGGATGAATGGCGTCACGCCCCGATCGGGTGTGGCAGCGGCACAGCCGATTCAGGTCGCCTCCATATTTCAGTTTCTTGGGGCCACCCGGGGCAGGTGTGCCCTCGTGGCACAACCCGCAATACCGGCCGGTGTAGTGAATGTTGGTGGTGTCCTTGACGCCCTGTGCCTGCCCTGCCGGCGGATTCGGCTTCACTTCCGCCGTCAAGGGCCTTTCGCCGGCCCCAAAAAAGGCGGCGACAACTGCCAGGGCAGCCAGAAACCGTATGGCTCGTTTCATGAAAGTGCACTTCTGCCGCGATACCTCCGAATGTCTGCCAAGCAGGTTGCAACTGTGATGGTAACGTCGGCCTCCTGTCTCCTCAGTCCTGGTCTTCGAAAATGTTGTTGAGGCAGTAAAAAAGCTCGTCCGGATCAACTGGTTTGTTGATGCAAGCGTATATATGATAGCAGATGGCGTCTTTCAGCTCGGGATGGAAACGGTTGCGGGAAAGGCACAGGAAATAGGTGCCAGGGTTCTCCAGAACCATTTTCTTGATGGTGCGGTTGTCGATCCGAATCGTGTCGATGTCCATCACAATCACGATACCCGATTGGTTCCCGATGAACGCGTTCAGCTCCCTGAGGCTGTGCAGCGCGGTCGTCACAAATCCCCACTCTTCGATGGTGGTGCAGGTTTCACGACACTGGCGTGTGTCGGCATCTAGCACGACAACAGCCCTATTCATGGCCGGCAGGCCCCCTGCTTGTGGGTTGCAGTTAACGACTGATTCCGAAGCGCATCGTACCACAGTGTAGCAAATGGTGTGCCGGACCGATCAAAGGGGCCCGAAAATATCCACAGTCACGCATCACCGGTGCAATGCACTGCAATTACAGGTGGATTTAAAACGAGGGCGGGGGATGGGGAATCGGCGCCCTGGAAAACGGCGGGCGCAATCCGGAACGGCAACCCATCAAGGGGGCAAAGCAGCGTCTGATTAATGGACAGAAACCATCCTGTTACCAAATTTTCTTTTTAATGACAGGATATTAGCTTTGTCCGAAATCTGAACAAATTCCGCTTTCCAGTACATGCGCGTCGCGCCGAAAGAGGACAAAGCAGGGAAAAGGGCGGTGTTGCGGGGAAAGCCGGGGGTAGCGTCAATTGGCGTGCTGAACGATCTTGTATTTCTTGATCTTGTCGTAAAGAGTGCTGCGGCTTATGCCCAGTCGCTGGGCCGCCTGGGTCTTGTTCCAGTTGCACTCCGTGAGAACCTCGATCATGAGCTTCTTTTCGTTTTCCAGAATGGTCTTCCGGGATCTGCGGGCTAGGCTGGATTGCGCTTCGCAAACCGCCGTCGGAAGGTGCGACACATCGATTCGTTTTCCCTTGCTCAGAACAACGGCGTGCTCGATGCTGTTTTCCAGTTCGCGGACATTTCCGGGCCACGCATAGTCCAGGAGGCTGCGCATGGCCTCCGAACTGAAATCCTGATTCTTCCACCCCTGCTCCCTGGCGAATTTCCTCTGGAAGTGCCGCGCGATCAGCGGAATGTCGTTGCGCCTTTCGCGAAGCGGCGGGAGGTTAACCGGAATGACGTTCAGCCGGTAGAAGAGGTCCTCGCGAAATCGTCCCGCTTTGACCTCTTCCAGCAGGTTCTTGTTGGTGGCAGCCAGTATACGCACATCCACACTCAGGGTTACTTCGCCGCCGACGCGTTCGAACTTGTGGGACTGCAGTACCCGCAGCAGCTTGATCTGGGCCGACAGGGGGATCTCCCCGATCTCGTCCAGGAAAACGGTACCACCGTCGGCCTGCTCGAAACGCCCGGCTTTGCGGCGTGTCGCCCCGGTGAAGGCGCCCTTCTCGTGTCCAAAAAGTTCACTTTCCAGCAGAGAGGTCGGGTATGCAGAGCAATTGATCACGACGAAAGGTTTGTCGCTGCGGGGGCTGTTGACGTGAATGGCGCGCGCCACCAATTCCTTACCGGTGCCGCTCTCACCCTGAATCAGAACCGTTGCGTCGGTGGGGGCGATGTCTTCGATCAGTTTGTAGATCATCTGCATCTTGGGGTCTTTGCCGATGATGCCGCTGAACTCCGTTTTACGGTTTATCTGCCCCCTCAGGGCCCTGATTTCCTCCTCGTGGCGTGCGGCCCTTTTGATGGCCCCGGAGGCCTGTTCCAGAATCAGGCCCACCAGATCCAGCTCTTTTTCTTCACAGCGGCAGTCGCGCTCACAAATGACAACCAGAGCTCCCGCCGTCTGGCCCTGCACCTGAAAGGGGATGATCGTCTGGCGCCCTTTGTTGGCATAACTGTCCGGAATCAGTGGCGGGGAAACGGTCTTGGCGCCACCCGTGGTCATGCCCTGCAAACCCATGAGCAGGTCGACGGTTCTGGAAACCAGTTGAAAGTCATGGATGACCCGGGTGTGGCCCCCGTTGAGGGTAAACAGTACATCCTGTTCCCCGCTCAGCACGATAAGCTGCATGTCGTGTGTTTCCAGAATGTTGCCCAGCTCCTTGATTAAAAAGGAGCCGACACCGTCCAGGGTCTGCTGGGCGCCGATCTCCCTGATGATGCGGCAGAAGGTCCCCATTTCATGGTGGGCCCGCAGCAGTTCGTCCTCTACCTGCTTGCGTTCGGTGATATCGTAGGCGATCTCCAGTTTCACGATACGACCGTCCACCCAACGGATGACACGATCCCGGGCTTCATACCACCGGCCGTTTATCGCGTTCTGCAGCTTGCGCACATGGCCTTCCGCGGAAATATCATCAACGCGCTCCGGTTTGATGCTCCTGCAAAACTCACAGGGACCGCTCAACCCCTTGTGGAGCACCTGCCAGCACTTCTTTCCGGTCACCTCTCCAAAAAGATCACGCATGTGCTTGTTGATGTACAGGATTTCGAAGGTCTGCAGGTCGGCCACGTAGACCCACGCGTCCAGGCTGTCGAAAACGGTCAACAACCGCTGGTGCGACTCTCGGAATTCGCGGACCTTTGCCTGAACTTCCCTTTCCAGGCTCCGGCTGTAACGGTTGGCCAGCGCAATGGTGAAAAGCGATCCGATCAGAATGGCCAGCACGATGAGGCCCACCAGAAAAAGCTGTTGCAGATAGGATGATCGGATGAGTTTGTTGGCCCGCTCCATGGGTGCCCACACCCCCAGGGACCACTGCTCCCTTCCCAGGTGCACCGGCACATAAGCGATCAGCATGGTATCCCGCTGTTCCGTAAACCTCCTGTCGGCCTCGTCATACATCCGGAAAACGAACTCCCCGGTCCCAGAGACACCGCTGTTCATGCGCTGCAGTACCTGTTGCATGGCGGGAAAGCCGGCGGCTTCTTCGAGCAGGTTTTTTCCGAAGTAGGTTGGGTCGGGGGACCATAGCACCTGAAAGCCCTTCTCGATCAGAAAGACGTATCCTTCTCCGGAAGACTGAACGGGAACCAGGAATTTGTCAATCAGGGTGTCCAGCTTCAGGACACAAAACACGATCCTGCCGGATCGGGCGGCCTGTTGTTCCCCCTGTGAAGGCCGGCCGTTCACTGAAACCCCGACGAGAAGACCCTTCTCTTTTTCTTTTCCGTTGCCACTGAACGTGATGAAGTCGAGAAAATAGCTGCGATCCCCGGATCGTTGTCCGGTCCTGTGGAGATAACCCCGCCAGGAGGCGTGTATTCCCTCCACCCGGTGGGATGCGCTGGCGCACGCCACCCGGCCCCGGGAGTCCATGACAGCAATGTCATTGATGCCTAGCCATGCCAGTTCTTCGTATGTAAAAGACAGGATCCGCCGAATCGCCTCCTCCTGGAACTGAATGACTTCCAGCGTCTTGCCGATGGCCTTCATGGCGGTCGCCAAGGTTTCGAAATAGAATTCAATCCCGCCGGCGGCCTCGTGCGCCATGGTCAGCTGCCGCCTGTTGAATTCGGCGATGGTGGTGGTTTCGGTGGCTTTGAACGAGCGGTGGCTTACGATTAGAATAATCACCACCAGCAGCAATGCGACTGCAGCGATGAATAACGGCCGCAGGAGGGACACTGACAGGCCTTTCTTGGTGCCCATATAACCCCCAGTTTTAGCAGGCAATCTTACAGGTAATGCTCTCCTTTCCCGGTAATTATGTTACAATGTGGTAGAATTGTCAACCACGGATTGTCTGATTTCCGCACACCGCCCCAACATACAGACAAAGGCTCCATGTCATCTGGACCCGCCTCGCAGGGCCATGATGTCAATTTTTCGGATGGTGGTTACCCGGTTCTCGTGGGTCCCCTTGTCTATGTCACAATCTCGGTACGTCGCCGCCTGGTGTGCAATCCAGTATTTAACGAAAATTTCAATATCCTGATATTCCATGTGTTCCCTACGATACGTGGAAATTGTCCCGCGCAAAAAGCCAAGAGCCTCAGAGGGTGACCATTGGGGAGATGCCCACGCCATATCGGTCCGGCGGCGAATCACCTCCGGGAGCAAGGGCAACACGCCCCCGCTGCTGACCGTCATGGAACGGCGGAGAAACGCTCGTCTGTCCCGGGGTCTCCACCAGGGCTAGTGGGCCATCCGCAGGTAGCCAGAGAGAGAACCCTATACCTGGATAAAGCGGCTCATGGCCTCCTTGAGAGATTCCGCATTGAAGGGCTTGATCAGGATGGCATTGACCCCCGCTTCCTTGGCCGCTTCATGATCCTGAACATCGCTTTGAGTGGTGACCATTATGATCGGCAGTTCCTCGGCGGAATATTTTTCCCGGATTTTCTTGCTGAGCTCGATACCGGATATCTCCGGCATATTGAGATCCGTGAGCAACAAGGACGGTTTTTCCTGCTCAAGCCACTTAAGGGCGCTGGCCGGAAATTCGAAAAGCACGGGTTCGAAACCCAGCTGATGGAGGGTGGTTTTATACACATTGAGTATCATGCGGGAATCGTCGACGGCGCATATCCGGGCCTTTCTCTCTTCCAATACGGCACCCTCACCGGCAGCCTGGGTTGCAAAAGAATCAAACCCGTGTTTTTTCAGTAACTCAGTGTAATATCGACGGATATCGGGATGCGTGCGTGGAAAGTATTTCAAGGCCATCTCCTGGAAGTCCGGCTCGGGGGCCAGGCCAAGAAAGATATTGTCAACCTGGGCATCCACGATGACCTTCACAATCTGCCGGGCTTCTTCGGAGTCACCGCGCACCAGGTTTTTGATACCGGCCGCAAGGACCTCATTGTAGTTGCGGTCAATGGCCCGGGCCGCGGCCATGCAAACAAAATCTTCGGGATCGGTGAGTCCGGCCGCCAGGGCATAGGCGCCTTTGCGAAGGGGCAGCATGGCCAAAGCCTCGTAAGCAGAAAAACGGACATTGGCGTTGGGCGGCTCCGTATTCAGCAGCTTTCGGATGGGCATGATGGCGCTTTCATCGCCGATGCTACCCAGTACATTCAGCGTATGGATGACCAGGTCGTCGTCTTCGTCCTTCAAGTTTTCCAGAAGAATCGGAACGCATTTTACCCCGATGCGAATCAGGGCTTCCTTGGCGTAAATACGCATATGGGCATGATGAGAGCGGAGGGTGTCATTGAGCTTTTCCAGGGCCACCTGGTCCTGCACCTCCGCGAAAATGCCCAGGATAATCAGGTCAAGTTCATTGTCGGTTCCCATGCGTTCCGATAGCCGGTGCATCGCGGTTTGTGTGCCCACCTGCCCCAGGGCGTGTATAGCGGCCATGATCACTTCCCGATCGGCGGCATAAAGGAAGTCGGTCATCACATTGATGCTTTCCGGGCTTCCGATGAGGCCAAGCGTCTCAAGAATGACGGTCAGGGTGGGGATGTCTTCTGTTTCTCCCAGCAAGGCCAAAAGGGCCGGTATGGCCGATTCGAGCCGTAGCTCACCGGCAGTTTCGATCAGAACGGTTTTGTCCTTGATATCCGCATTCTGAAGGCAGTCTACCAGCACCTCCGGATAGGCGATCAGGTTCGAAATCAGCATTTCACGAATCGCCGGCTGGCTCTCGGCCAGGGCGGAGAAACTGGCAAGAAGGTGGCAAAGCAGCGGAACGATGAAGCCGGGATCCCCCTTGGATAATTCGTACAGCAGCCGTCGTTGCCCCTGCGTGTCTATCTTTTCCATCTGATCGAGAACCAGGCGGGCTTTCAGCGCATCCCCGGTCTGAAAATTGGCCTTGATTTCTTCTATCATGTCGCTCGTTTTGATATCTGTCATGTGAAGTGTCCTTTCGATTGTCCGATTGGTTTCCCATTCCCTGGAACCCGCTTACCCACTGCTTCGTTTTCAGATACCTTATCGGTCGCCAAACGGCCTGACTAAATACCATCATTGAAGAAACTCCCAATTCTCGTCTCAACTTTTTACCGGCTCTGCCGATAGCACCGTGTGGGGCGTCTATTTCCGAATCTCACAGGCTAACAGGTATTTTCAGTCGTCAAACAAAGAGGTCAGTCTCCATGAGCATCAAACGCAAGGCAATCCTGATCACCATCGCATTCATCGTGGCCGCTTCAGTTCTGGGCACCATTGAATACCAAAAAATCAAACGGGTTTTCACGGTCTGGGAAAACTATCAAAACCAGGCCCTGCAACGTCAGCGGCTGCTGGCTGAAATTCAGAATCAGTTCGGCTATGGCGGCTTCATTCATAACTTCAAAAATTATGTGCTGCGGGGCAAGGACAAATACATCAAGCGTTTCGAGAAAAATGCGGCCACCATGAATCTCGCCATTGCAAAGCTTTCCACCATAGCGTTGAGCGACAACGAAAAAGAAGCGCTCAAACACATTAAATCCGTAGCTGGGCAATATGCGGCTGCAATCAAAACCGCCGCAAAGCTGGTGGCCGCCGGCAAAACACCGACTGAAATTGACCGCGTGGTGAAAATCGATGACTCGCCCGCCTTTAATGCCTTCAAGGTTATCCGCACGCATCTAAGCGAAATGGAAGCCAGCTCCCAGAAGGCCATGCACAGTGCGCTGAAAGTCCTGGCGACCACAGCGGCGCTCACCTTCGTGGCCATGGCGGTATTCTTCGCCGTCTACCTGGTTATGCTCTACGGGCTCGTCAAGCGCATTGGTGCCATGCAAAGCTTCGCGCGCCAGATCGGTAGCGGAAAACTGACGGCCCGCTCCGAGATCTCCGGTAAAGACGAAATCGCGGACATGGCCCGCGAATTTGACGAAATGGCAAATAATCTCCATCGAATGGTGACCGATATCGGCCATACGGCGGCGACCCTGGGCCAGTCTTCCAATGTATTGGCGCAGGTCTCCGCCGACGTGTTCAGCCGCACGGAAGACGTTGCCGGGCGATCCAACACCGTGGCGGCCGCTGCCGAGGAGATGAGCGCTAACATGGCCTCGGTCGCCACTGCCGTAGAGGAAACCGCCACCAATGTTTCCATGGTGTCTTCAGCGGCTTCCGAGATGACCAAGACCATCAAGAGCATTCAAAAAAGCACCGATCAGGCCCGTACCGTCACCGAAAGCGCCGTCAACCAGTCCAAAACGGCCTCCGAGCGGGTGGACCGACTGGGCAACGCCGCCCAGGACATTGGCCGGGTCACCGAAACGATCACCGAGATTTCGGAACAGACCAACCTGCTGGCGCTCAATGCCACCATCGAGGCTGCTCGGGCAGGCGAGGCGGGAAAAGGCTTTGCCGTGGTGGCCAACGAGATCAAGGAACTGGCCAAACAGACAGCCGAGGCGACCCTGGAAATTAAAAACCGCATCAACCGCATTCAGAACTCCACTGACGAGGCGGTCATGGAAATCAGCCAGATCGCCGAAGTCGTTCATGATGTCAACGAGATCGTCAACAGCATCGCCAAGAACATCGACGACCAGTCTGCCACCACGGGCGAAATCGCCCAGAACGTGGCTCAGGCCTCTACAGGTATTCAGGAAGTCACCGAAAATGTTTCTCAAAGCTCGGTTGTCGCCGGAGAGGTCGCCCAGGATATCTCCCTGGTGGACCAGAATTCCACCCTGATTACCAATGCCACCGCCACGCTGAACACCAGTGTGGAGGAACTACAGCAGCTTTCCAAGAAGCTCGAAGAAATGGTGGGGCGTTTCGAGCTTTGATTTTCAATGACGGCACGGCCGCAAAACGGATGTAAAGCAGGAGACCTGCTGCACCGTCAAGCCTGACAGGAAGCACAGTATCGAATTTTCCGGAGGAAAGCATGACAATCGAAATTGATGAAACCATGCAGATCTTTCTCGAAGAGTCCATGGACCATCTGGCCGATATCGAAAACGATTTCTTGCGTATCGAAGAGGCCGGAGCCGACATCGATGAAGAACTGATCAACAAAGTCTACCGGGCGGCGCATTCCATCAAGGGGGGCGCCGGCTTCATGGGGCTGACCAATATCCAGAACCTGACCCACGCCATGGAGAACATCCTCGGCAAGATTCGAAGCCGGGAGATGGTGCCCAACAGCGCCATTGTCAGCAAGCTGCTGGAGGCTTCCGATGTGCTGCGGGACATGATCCAGGATGTCACTACCAGCAACGATGTTGACATTTCCGAGCAGCTATCCGCGCTAAAGGCCATCGATGAAGGGGAGGCGGTGGCCCCGGCCGAGGAGGCCGCTAGTGATGAAGACGCCCCTCCGGCCGACGAAGACCCGCTGGAAGTGGACCAGGCCATGGTCTCCCAGGCGCGCGAAGAAGGAAAATTTATCTATGAGGCCGCCTTTGACCTGATCGCCGACATCCACGCCAGGGGGATCGATGTCGGCGAATATATCTCAGATATCGAGAAAACCGGCAGCGTC
>JAMOVG010000274.1 GCA_027061725.1 Desulfobacteraceae bacterium | reverse complement strand
CGTCGTCGGTTTCATAGATGTCTACCGCCGGCCGCCAGTTCGTCCTGCACATCCCCGGAATGGGAAAGGGAATCGTCGAACACCCGGTTGATGCGGTCCTGCAGCGCGGCGACGTTTCTGAAAGGGTCCCATCGCACCAGCGTCATAGTCCACCTCCATGCATTCTTTTTTCAGCCGCCGTCCCGCCACGACCTGCAAACGGGTCCGGGTGCTGTTACCGTTGAAACTAATCACCGCGCAATTCTTGTCAAGAAAGGCCGTCCCCAGCGCAATCGCAATCAGCGACCGGCATGTTGGGGGTCGGATCCCTTCATGGCCTGTGTACAGCGAAGTCCCAGGGTCGGGCCGTCAACCGATATGCCTCGTGATTTTTCCAAAAGCGTGCTTATCTTTACAAATATCCGTTCAGGTGTTACTTTTATCCGGGAGTCATTAATCATACACGGCCACGCCGACGGATACAGAGGGTCTTGCATCAATCGAGGGGAACGCAAAATGGGATACATCAAAATTCGATTCAACGATGAATTCAACCGCCTGGGGTCCAACCTGGAAAAGACCATCGAAGACATCTTCGAGGCCGCCAGCCCCATGTTCAGCTTTTCTGAACGCTGCTGGCATCCCCAGATGGACATATACGAGACGCCGAAGGAAATCATTATCAAGGCCGAAATCGCGGGCGTGGACAAAGACCAGCTGGAGGTGGAAATCACCAGCAAGGCTATCAAGATATACGGCACCCGCTCCGAAACAACGCTGGAACGCGACGCCACCTACCACCTGGCCGAAATCCAGTACGGCCGTTTCGAGCGCATTCTCTACCTGCCGGCCCTCATCAACCCGGAGAAGGTCACCACGTCCTACAAAAACGGTTTCCTTGTCATCCGGCTGGCCAAACTGCCCGTGGAGCAGACCCATTCGATCCCCATCGAGGACGGTTGATGCAGCCCCCTGGCCACAATCCCCGACGACCGAGAAAACCCCAATACCGCAGCTGGAGGAAGCTATGACCGAAACGACTTCAGGGGAACCGATGGATGCAGAAAATATACCCGAAGTGCTGCCGATTCTGCCCCTTTTCGATGCGGCTCTGTTTCCGCGCATGGTGCTGCCGCTGATGGTGATGCAGCCCGAGTCCATCAAGCTGGTGGACGAGGCCATGGCCAAGGACCGCATTATCGGGCTGCTGGTTTCCCGCAAGCCGCCCAATGAAAGCCAGGAACCCCTCAAGGAGCTGTACCGCGTGGGCACCAGCGCCTTGATTCTGAAAATGGCCAAGACCCAGGACAACCGCGCCCAGCTGCTGGTCCAGGGACTGAGCCGCTTCCGCGTCAGGGAGTTCATCGCCGAGAAGCCTTACCCCCGCGCCCGCGTGGAGGTCATCCACGAAAAGGAACGCATGGACAAGGAGATCGAGGCGCTGATGACCAACTTGGTCACCCAGTTCTCGCGCATCGTGGAACTCTCGCCGGGACTGCCGCCCGAGGTGGCCACCATGGCCAAGTCCATCAAGGAAGCCCACATGCTGGCGGACATGATCGCCTCGACCATCAACACTTCGGTGGAAGAAAAACAGGAGATCCTGGAGATCATCGACGTCAAGAAGCGCCTCAAGCGCGTCACTGAACTGGTAGCCCACCAGTTGGAGATCCTGGAACTGGGCAACAAGATCCAGAGCCAGGTCAAAGGCGACATGGAGAAAAGCCAGCGCGAGTACTACCTGCGCCAGCAGCTCAAGGCCATCAAGGAGGAACTGGGCGAAACCGATGACCAGTCCGTCGAGATCGAGGACTACCGCACCAGGATCGCGGAAAAGAACCTCCCCGAAGAGGCCCGCCGCGAGGCCGAACGCGAGCTCAACCGCCTGGCGCGCATGCACCCTTCCTCGGCCGAGTACACGGTGGTGGCCACCTACCTGGACTGGCTTACGACACTGCCCTGGAACGAGAGCAGCGAAGACAACCTGGACATCAAGAAGGCCCGTAAAATCCTGGACGAAGACCACTACGGACTGGAAAAGGCCAAGAAGCGCATCATCGAATACCTGGCTGTGCGCAAGCTCAAGCGGGACTCCAAGGGACCCATCCTTTGCTTTGCCGGCCCCCCCGGCACCGGCAAAACCTCCCTGGGCCGGTCCATCGCGCGGGCCATGGGGCGCAAGTTTTGCCGCATCTCGCTGGGCGGCGTACGCGACGAGGCCGAAATCCGCGGCCACCGGCGCACCTACGTGGGCGCCATGCCCGGACGCATTATCCAGGCCATTCGCCGGGCGGGAACCAACAACCCGGTTTTCATGCTCGACGAAATCGACAAGGTGGGCAGCGATTTTCGCGGTGACCCATCATCGGCCCTGCTGGAGGTGCTGGACCCCGAACAGAACAACGCCTTTTCGGATCATTACCTGGACGTGCCCTTTGACCTGTCCAAGGTGATGTTCATCACCACGGCCAACATCCTGGATACCATTCCGCCGGCCCTGCGCGACCGCATGGAGGTCCTGGAACTGCTGGGATACACCGAGGACGAGAAGATCAAAATCGCCAATCGCTACCTGATTCCGCGCCAGCGCCGGGAGCACGGCCTCAAGGCACACCAGATCAGCTTCACACGCGGCGCCGTACGACGCATCATCAACGGCTACACCCGCGAGGCCGGCCTTCGCAACCTGGAACGCGAGATCGCCGCCATCTGCCGGGGGGTGGCCGCCGCCATCGCCGAAGAGGAGGCCACCTCCGTGACCATCAAGGTGGTCAACGTGGCCAAGTACCTTGGACCGGTGCGCTACACCAACGAGGTCAAGGCACGCCACCTGATCCCGGGCGTGGCCATGGGGCTGGCCTGGACGCCGGTGGGCGGCGAACTGCTCTTTGTGGAGGCCACGGCCATGCCCGGAAAAAACCGGCTGACGCTCACCGGGCAGTTGGGCGATGTCATGAAGGAGTCGGCCACGGCGGCCCTGAGCTACATCCGCACCCACGCTTCCGAATTCGGCATCGAGGACGAATTCTTCGAACGCCACGACATCCACATTCACGTACCGGCGGGCGCCATCCCCAAGGACGGCCCCTCGGCCGGTGTGACCATGCTGACGGCGCTGGTTTCCCTGTTCATCGACAAGCCCGTGCGGCGCGACCTGGCCATGACGGGCGAGATCACCCTGCGGGGCCAGGTGATGCCGGTGGGCGGCATCAAGGAGAAGGTGCTGGCCGCCCATCGCGCCGGCATCAAGACGCTCGTGCTCCCCCAGTGGAACGAAAAGGACCTGCAGGACATCCCCAAAAAGGTCCTCAAGACCATCCAGTTCCACTTCGTGGACAAGATGCGTGAAGTATTGGAAATCGCCCTCGATGTCTGATGCACCACAGACCGACTGTCGGCCTGCGCAGGCCGCGCGCCGCACGCACGTCGGCCTGCTGGCCGGCCTGCTGGGCCTGGTGCTCATAGTCGCCGGCTGCTCGTCCAGTGTACCGCCGCCGAGCAAGCCCGGCTACCCCAAACCTTACAAGGTCATGGGCAAGTGGTACCAACCCCTGCCCCACGCCCGCGGCTTCAGGCAACGCGGCCTGGCCTCCTGGTACGGCAAGAAATTCCACGGTCGCCGCACCTCCAACGGGGAGGTGTACGACATGTACGCCATGACCGCGGCTCACAAGACCCTGCCGCTGGGCACCTACGTGCGGGTCCGCAACCTGGCCAACAACCGTACCGTGGTAGTGCGCGTCAACGACCGCGGTCCTTTCGTGCGCGGCCGCATCATCGACCTGTCCTACACCGCCGCCAGCAAGCTGGGTATCGTGGGCCCCGGCACCGCGCGGGTGGAAATCGAGGCCATCGGCGTCCCGGCCGGCACCGTCACCGCTTCCGGAAAACAGAAGTTCGTACCCATCGATTACTACAGCGGCAATTTCACCTTCCAGGTGGGCGCCTTCCGGGTGCGCGAAAATGCCGAGCGGCTGCGCCGCAAACTGGCCAGGAGTTACAAGAACGCCCACATCGTGCCTTACTATAACGGCCGCGAGACCCTCTATCGGGTGCGGGTGGGCCACTGCTCCGACCTGGACGTGGCCAACCAGTACGAAAAGCACCTCATCGAAAACGGCTACCCGGAAACCTTTACCGTGGCGGAATAGCGCCGACCCATGAAGCTGCAAACCATTTTTCTGGACCGCGACGGCGTCATCAACAGGGACTCCGCGGATTACGTCAAGAGCTGGGGAGAGTTTGAGTTCCTGCCCGGGAGCCTGGAAGCGCTGGCGCGGCTGGTAAAAGCCGGCCTGCGGGTGATCGTCATCACCAACCAGTCGGCCGTCAACCGGGGGATGGTCACCCTGGAGGGGCTTGAGGATATCCATCGGCGCATGCGCCGTGCGGTAGCGGCAGCCGGCGGCCGGCTGGACGACATCTTCTTCTGTCCCCACCGCCCCGACGAAAACTGCGCCTGCCGCAAGCCGGCGCCGGGCATGATCCGGGCAGCCGCCCGCAAGTACGGCCTGGACCTGTCCCGCAGCGCCATGGTGGGCGACAGCGCCCGCGACGTGGCCTGCGGCGTCAATGCCGGTTGCGGCCGCAGCGTGCTGGTGGCCTCCGGCCTCGATCCCGGGGCGGAACGCGGACGGCTCGACGAGCAGGGCCTGGCCGCCGACCACGTGGCATCCGACCTGGCCGCCGCCGTGGACTGGCTGCTGGCTGCACGGCCCCGCTAACACCCGAGCCCGCCGCCGCTTTCCACCCGGGTCCTTGCCCCGGGTGGGTCACCCCCACGCGCCCGGAGCCACCGGGCACCTCACAGATCCACGGTAGTCCGGATGCCGTCCTTGCCGCCCTGCTTGACGCTGAAAAGCGCCTTGTCGGCCAGTGCCAGCACCCCTTCCACGTCCCCGGCGTCGTCGGGCACCGTGGCAATGCCGAAACTGGCCGTCAGGCGGATGTTGCGCCCCGCGCCGGCCAGGTAAACCGTTTCGATTATCCTGCGCCGCAACCCGCGGGCCGCCTCCAGGGCCTGGTCCTTGGTGTGTCCCGGCAGCACCACCACGAACTCGTCGCCGCCGTAGCTGACGCCGAAGGCGGGCTCCTCCAATGCGTCGCGAATAACGGCGGCCACCTCCTGCAGCGTGCGGCTGCCCTCCAGGTGCCCATGGGTGTCGACCACCCTTTTGAACTCATCGATGTCAATGAAAATCAGGGAAAAAGGCGTCCCGCTGCGGTGCGTTTCCTCCACCAGGCGCTCCAGAGCGGGGTACATGTAGCGGGTGTTGTACAGGCAGGTGAGGTTGTCATGGATGGCCTGGTAGCGGAAATGCTGCTCGCGTTTTTCCAGTTCCTGCTGGGCCAGCTTGCGGGCGGTATTGTCCACTAGAATACCTTCCACGATGGGGCGCCCCTCTTCATCCCGCGCCCTTCGCACGTGGGCCAGGGTCCACAGCGGGCTGCCGTCCCGGCGCCGCAGTTCCTGCTCGTAATCCCGTACCTCGCCGTATTCCTCCAGGATGGCCAGCATTTTTTCCCGGTCCCGGGGATCGCGGTAGAGCACCGCCGCCACGTCCGTCATGGCCAGCAGCTCGTCGGCCCCATACCCCACCATACGGCCAAAGGCCGGGTTGACGCTCAGGAATCGACCGTCCCAGGTGGCTTGGAACATGCCCTGCACCGCATTTTCATAGAGGAATCGAAAACGGCGTTCGACCAGGTGCTTGTCCCGCTCGATGTTCTTCTGCTCGGTCAGATCGGTCAGGAAGCAAACATACCCATCGATGCCGCCATCGATGCCCTTGAGCACACTGCGGTTATACAAGTAGGGAATGCGTCTTCCGTCCCGGGATACGAAGTTCACCTCGAAGCTGAGGTGACGGGAGCTGGCAAAATGAAAATCCCGGCTGTCCCGCTCGTACAGGCTGCTGATCCTGCGTCCACGGATTTCACCGATTTCATAGCCGAGGGAGTCGAGAAACGCCCGGTTGGCATCACTGATGCGATAGGCGGCATCCAGCAGCAGCACCGCTTCGGAGGTGGCCTCCATGATCTGGCGGCAACGGGCCGTGGCCAGCTGCACAGTTTCCAGCGGGGTTCCGATTTCCCGGGAGGCCGGCGCATCGTCCGCTCCCTTTTTGCACGGGCCGTTGGTATTCAGGGGAACTCCTGTCCGTTCAGGGCCGGCAGCCACGCTACCGGCCGATTTCGCCAGAATGCCAACCCACCGCTGGCTGTGCAGCGGAATTAATCTCCATCCAGCAAGTCCCCCAGGGAGCCCAGGATAGAGCCCTCGCCCACGCTGCCGCCCTTCTGGGGAGCAGCCTGCAGCATACGGCCGGCAAGGCGTGAAAAGGGCAGTGACTGCAGCCAAATGCGGCCGGGCCCCTTCAACTCGGCGAGAAAGAGCCCTTCCCCGCCGAAAAGGCTGGTCTTGATACCACCGGCCTGGCGGATATCGAAATCCACCGACGGTTCAAAGGCCACTACGCAGCCGGTGTCCACGTGCAGGGTTTCGCCGGCTTGCAGGGTCCGTTCGACGACCGTGCCGCCGGCGTGCATGAACACCAGCCCGTCGCCTTCGAGCTTCTGCATGATGAATCCTTCACCGCCGAAAAGGCCGGTTAGGATCTTGCGCTGCAGGTAAATGCCGATGGACACGCCTTTGGCGGCGCACAGGAAACTGTCTTTCTGGCAGATCAGGGTGCCGCCCACGCTGGGCAGCGGCACTGGGATGATGTTGCCCGGGTATGGCGCCCCAAAGGCCGCATGGGCTTTTCCCTCCCCGGTGTGGGTAAACACGGTGATAAACAGGCTTTCACCGGTGAGCAGACGCTTGCCGGCGCCCAGCAGTTTATCCATGAAGCTGCCCCCTTCCAGGGCCGCCGAACCATCGCCGAACAGGGTTTCCATGGTGACGGAGCAGTCCTTGTACATCATGGCACCGGCCTCAGACACCACGCTTTCGCCGGGATCCAGTTCGATCTCGACAAACTGCATTTCGGTTCCCATGATTTTGAAATCGATTTCGTCACAGGCTTGTCCCCTCGGCGGCGGGGGCGCCTGAGGAACGGCACCGGGGGAGGTCAATTCGGCCACCCGCTCAATGGGCATCCACTCGGCAAAACCCTCGCGCCAGGCATAGCCGGCCGGGTTCTGCCGGGCCCTGGCAATGGCCTGGGCCGTATCCAAAGGACCGATCTGCTGGCCGTCATAGCTCAGAAACCACTGGGTCATGATTTCCTCCCGCAGCGTAGAAATATAGGTTACGGATGTTCGATACCCAAATGACGACAGATGCGTGAAACGGCGGCCTCGTCCAGCCCCAGACGACGGGCCAATTCGGCCATGTA
>JAMOVG010000273.1 GCA_027061725.1 Desulfobacteraceae bacterium | reverse complement strand
CCCCTCCTTTCCCCTTGTGCATTGCCCTTCAATACATCCGGTGCCGGAAGAACCACACCGCCAGGCTCAGGGTGATGGCGGCGATGATGGCCATGGGCCATATCTGGGACCAGTAGTCGGCCAGGCTGGCACCTTCCAGGAAAGCCCGCCGCACGATCACCAGGAAATAGCGCATGGGGTCGGCCAGGGTGATGGTCTGCACGGCGGGCGGCATATTGGCGATGGGCGTGGAGAAACCCGACAGGGTCACGGCCGGCACCAGGAAGACGAAGGCGCCCAGCAGGGCCTGCTGCTGCGTGGTGCACATGGAGGAGATCATCAGCCCCACCCCGATGGCGGCCAGCACGTAGATCACCAGCCCCACATACAGGGCCGGCAGGCTTCCCAGCAGCGGCACGCGAAACCACAGCACGGCCAGGGTGATAATCAGGGTCCCCTCGAAAAGCCCGATGATCAGGCCGGGAACGGCCTTGCCGATGAGAATCTCGATAGGCCGCATGGGGGTCACCAGCAGCTGGTCGAAGGTGCCGGCCTCGCGCTCCCGCGCCACCGACAGCGACGTCACCACGAGGGTCACCACCAGCGCCAGCAGGGCCACGATGCCCGGCACGATGAACCAGCGGCTCTCCAGGTTGGGGTTGAACCAGGCGCGCAGGTTGAGCCGCGCCGGGGGCGACACCCCGCCGTGGTCCCGGATCCACTGCTCGTTGAAGGCCGTTACGATGTCGCGCACGTAGTTCAGGGCGATCATGGCCGTGTTGGAGTTGCGTCCGTCGATGATGACCTGCAGGGCACAGCCGTTGCCGTTCAGCAGCCCGTCGGAGCAGCGCGGACCCAGGTGCAGCACCATCAGCACCTGGCGGCTGTCGATGAGCGGCGCGATTTCGCCGTCGTTGTGAAGATGGCGCACCAGTTTGAAGCCCCGTGAGGCGGCGAAGCGGGCCACCAGCTCCCGTGCGGCTTCACCGCCGTCCTCGTTGAAGACCGCGATGGGCGCCTGCTCCAGGTCGAACGTGGCCGCGTAGCCGAAGACGATCAGCTGCACCAGCGGCGGCACGATGATCGTCATGCGCCCCTTCTTGTCTTTCAGAAGGGCCAGGAGTTCCTTGACGATCAGGGCCAGTATGCGGCGTACCACGGCTTCTCTCCTCAATCCAGACGCTTGCGGGTTTTGCGGCGCACGATGGCCAGGAAAAACAGCGCCATGGCCGCCAGGGCGGCGGCGTTGGGCCAGATTACGCTCCAGACGTCACCGGCCAGGAACACGGTCTGCAGGATGGATACGTAGTAGCGGGCGGCGATGATGTACGTCAAGTTGCGGATGCCGGCCGGCATGCTGGCGATGTCGAAGATGAAGCCCGACAGCAGAAAGGCGGGCAGGAAGGTCACGATGATGGCCACCTGGGCGGCCACGAACTGGTTGCGCGACAAGGTGGAGATCAGCAGCCCCATGCCCAGGGCGGTGAGCAGAAAGAGGGCCGAGCAGCCGAACAGCACCGCCATGGAGCCGCGCAGGGGCACTTCGAAGACCAGCAGGGCCATGGCGACCGACAGGGTCAGGCCGCCCATGCCCAGGATGAAGTAGGGCAGCAGCTTGCCCAGCAGGATCTCGCGCACGCTCACGGGCGTCACCAGCAGGGCCTCCATGGTTCCGCGTTCCCACTCGCGGGAGATGACCAGCGCCGTGAGCAGCGCCCCGATGAGGGTCATGATCACGGCGATGATGCCCGGCACCAGGTAGTTGCGGCTGCGAACCTCGGGATTGTACCAGATGCGCTGCTCCACGCGCACGGGCATGTTCAGCGCGCCGCCGCTCTCCAATGCCTGCTGGTCGAGCCACTTCACCCAGACGCCCTGCACGTAGCCCTGGATCAGGCGCCCGCTGTTGGCGTCCACACCGTTGACGATCACGCTGATGGGCGGGGCGTCTTTTTTCAGGTAGTCGCGGCCGAAATTGGCCCGCAGCCAGACGATGCCGTCCACGACGCGGTGCCGCAGGGCCGTCTCGGCTTCCTGGATGGTGTGCATGGGCACAGGCCGGAAATACTCCGACTGGTAGAACCCGGCCGTAAAGCTCATGGTGCGCTGATCGGGCTTTTCCACCACCAGCGCCAGGGGCACGTGCTTGGCGTCCAGGGAAACGCCGTAGCCGAAGAGCAGCAGCAGGATCATCGGCAGCACGAAGGCGATGGCGATGCTGGAGGGGTCGCGCAGGATCTGGAGCCACTCCTTGCGGATCATTCCCCGCAGCCGCATGAATCCGCCCCCCCGCCTCATGCCGCCTCCCGTTTCCGGCGCCGGGCCTCCAGCAGGCCGATGAAAGCGTCTTCCATGGTCACCTCCGCACGGCCCGGTTTCTGGAAAAGGGCCTTGGTCTCCTCCGGCGTGCCGGCGGTCAGGACTTCGCCCTCGGCCATAATCACCAGGCGGTCGCAGTATTCGGCCTCTTCCATGAAGTGGGTGGTCACCAGCACGGTAACGCCCTGCTCGGCCAGGGCGTTGATGTGCACCCAGAACTCGCGGCGCGCCAGGGGGTCCACCCCCGAGGTGGGCTCGTCCAGAAACAGGATGCCGGGTTCGTGCATCAGGGCCGCCGACAAAGCCAGGCGCTGCTTGTAGCCCAGGGGCAGGCTGGCGCTGCGCGTGTCGGCGAACTCCTCCAGGCCGAAGGTGGTCATCGCCCACTGCATGCGCGCACGCTGGCGTTTGCCCTTCAGGTTGTAGGCACTGCTGAAGAAGCGCAGGTTCTGCACCACCGACAGTTCGCCGTAAAGGGAGAACTTCTGGGCCATGTACCCGATGCGGGCGCGGGCGCGGGCGGCGGCGCGCCGCAGGTCCACGCCGTCCACCAGGCAGCGGCCGTCGGAAATGGGCAGCAGGCCGCAGAGCATGCGGAAAGTGGTGGTCTTGCCGGCACCGTTGGCCCCCAGCAGGCCGAAAACCTCGCCGCGCCGCACGCGGAAGTCGATGCCCCGCACGGCGTAGAAGTCACCGAAGCGGCGTGTGAGGTTTTCCACCACAATGGCGTCCTGTCCCTGGACTCCCTCCACCGGCCGACGCACCCGGATGGTGCTGCCGCCGTCACCGGTTTCCGTCCTTTTTTTCAGGAGGTCGATGAAGCTGTCCTCGAAACGGGGTTCGACGGCTTCGGCGCGGATGCCCTCGATGTCCGGCAGCCAGGCGCCGGGATCACCGGCCGCCAGGGTCACCACACGCACCCCGCGGCCGAGGATGAGGGCGTCGAGCACCTCCTGCCTGCGGGCCAGTTCCCCCTGCAGGCGGCGTTTGCTGACATGCGGCGCGGTGACGAACCAGGTGCGGCCGCCGACGTTGCGGCTGAAGCTATCCGGCGGCCCCTGGCCCAGCACCTGGCCGCGATGCATGAGCACCACTTCACGGCAGCGTTCGGCCTCGTCCAGGTAGGCCGTGCTAAGCAGCACGCTCATGCCCTCTTTTTCCACCAGGCGGTAGACGATTTGCCACAGCTCACGTCGCGAGACCGGGTCGACCCCCACGGTGGGCTCGTCCAGCAGCAGCAGTTTCGGCGGTCGCACCAGGGTGCACACCAGCCCCAGCTTTTGTTTCATGCCGCCCGACAGGCGTCCGGCCAGGCGCCCCATGAAGGGTCTCAGGCCGGCCATGTCCAGCAGTTCGTCGTAGCGCACGGCCCGCCGGGCGCGCGGTACGCCCTGGAGGTCGGCATAGAGCGCCATGTTTTCGGCTACGGTGAGGTCTTCGTAAAGCCCGAAGCGCTGGGGCATGTAGCCGATGCTGGCTTGAACCTCCAGCGGGGCCTTGGCCGCGTCGAGGCCCATCACGGACACGTTTCCGCTGTCCGGCGTCAGCAGGCCTGCGCACAGGCGCATGAGCGTGGTCTTGCCGGCCCCGTCCGGCCCGATGAGACCGGTGACCATTCCGGGGCGCACCGCCAGGTCGACCTCCTTGAGGGCCGTGATGCGGCGCTTGCCCACCGTAAAGGTGCGCACGACGCGCTTCAGATCGATGACGGGTCGGGGCGCGTTCACCGGAGGCGCCTCACTTGTTTTCCCCGGCTTTTTCGCAGGGCGGGCGGGACGACGGTTGGGGCTGCTTGAGGTCCACGGTGACCGTCACCGGCATTCCCAGGCGCAGTTCGTTGCGCGGGTTGCAGGCAAAAACCCGCACGCGATAAACCAGCTTGGTGCGCAGTTCGGGGGTTTCCACTGTCTTGGGGGTAAACTCGGCCGTGGGCGAGATGAAGCCGATCCAGCCGCGGTAGGTTTTGCCCGGAAAGCTGTCCGTGGTGATTTCCGCCAGCATACCTTCCTTTACCTTGCCAAGGTCCGGTTCCGGCACGTAAGCACGCACCCAGACGGGGTTGGTAAGGGCCAGGGTGAACACCGGTCGGGAGGCGAAAGCCATGGCGCCTGGCTCCAGGATGCGGTTGCGGATGATGCCGTCTTCCGGCGCATAAAGCTTGGTGTCCTTGAGTTTCTGCTCGGCCAGGTTCAAGGCGGCCTGCAGGGATTTGAGGGTGGCGCGGGCGCGGGCGATGTCCTGCTTGCGCGGCCCCTCTATGGCCAGCGAAAGGGCCTGCTTGGCGGCCTCCAGTTCGGCGCGGGCGGTTTTGAGCGCCGACTCGGCGTTGTCCAGCTGCTGCCTGGACACCTGGTTGACCAGGGCCAGGTTGCGGATGCGGCGATAGGTGCGTTCGGCGTCCCGCAGCTGGGCCTGCCGTGCCCTGACTTCGGCGCGGGCCTTCTTTATTTCCTGAGGCCGACTGCCGGCCAGCAGGCGATCCAGCAGTTGCTGCTGGGCCTCGACCTGCGCCTTGAGTTCATCCACTGCGTAGCGATAGCGCACCGGGTCCAGGATGGCCAACAGCTGTCCCTGGCGTACCGCGTCGCCTTCGTCGACGCGCAGTTCCTGGACGCGGCCGGAATCCTGGAAGGCCAGCTGTACCTCTCGAATATCCACGTTGCCGTAAAGAAAAAGCTTGTCTTTGGGGCCTTCTTCCCGGCGGTCGTAAAACTTGTAGGCCCCAAAGGCGATCAGCGCGATAATCGGTATCAGCAGAAGCTTTTTTTTCATGTGTCCGATCCCGCTTCCCGGTATTGTGGAAGCTCAATAAAAAAAGAACGAAAGAACGATTGAAAAAGGCATTATATTACAGAAACATAATACATTAATATATCCATGGCGCCAGGTAAAGCCCCTTTTTGTCATCCCCCCGGGGCTCACGCAGCGCAGACGTATATGTCCGCGCCGGCGGGTCAGGCGATGTGGCGATTAGCCAACGGCAACCACGGTATCGTTTGCCCAAAACAGGATGATCATGATACGGATTGCCAACAGAACGCTGTCAGTCCGGCCCCCGTTCAGAGGAACGGCGCAACCCGGCGTCACGTGAAGATGGAAACCTTATGGTGAAGCTGATTTCCCTGGGGGTTCTTTCCGGCGTTTTTTTCAGCGCCACCTTCATTCTCAACGAGCTGATGAGCGTGGAGGGCGGGCACTGGGTGTGGTCCGCATCTCTGCGGTATGGTTTTACCATTCTGTTTCTGGCCGTGATGATTCTGTTCGACGGCGGTGTCCGTCGGCTGCGTCGTATTCTCAGGCTGTTCGGTTCCCATTGGCTTTTCTGGACGGTGGCGGGAAGTGTCGGATTCGGCGGATTCTACGCCCTGCTCTGCTACAGCGCTGATTTCTCTCCCGGATGGATCGTGGCCGCTACCTGGCAGTTCACCGTCGTCGCCAGCCTTTTCGTATTCATGCTTTTCGGCCGTCCATTTCCGAAGCGGATATGGTTGTTTTCACTACTGGTTTTTCTGGGGGTTTTGCTGGTGAACCTGTCCCGCATGGAAGCATTTGACGTGAAGACGCTGCTCTCCGGCAGCCTGCCTGTGCTGGGGGCGGCTTTCTGTTATCCCTTCGGCAATCAGCTGGTGTGGGAAGCGAGGAATGGAAGACACAAGTGGGTCCCGGGCATTGCATCCGCGCTTCTGGATGACATTTTCAGCAAAGTACTGTTGATGACACTGGGGTCCGTTCCCATGTGGATCGTGCTGATTGCGATCGTCCGGCCGCCGGCCCCGAGCCCGCCGCAGGTCCTGAACACTTCGCTGGTAGCGCTGTTTTCAGGGGTGTTTGCCACCAGCATTTTTCTTTTTGCCCGCGGCCAGGCATCCAACGCCGGCGAGCTTGCCGCCGTCGATGCCACGCAGTCCAGCGAAGTGGTTTTCGCCCTGTTGGGAGGACTCGTCTTCCTGAAATCGGAAGCGCCCAATGTGCAGTCGGCCATCGGTTTGCTGCTGATTTTTGCCGGGCTGACCTTTTTCGTGAAGTACCAGGAGAAATGAATACGCGCAGCAGGGGTTCTGCCGGTGACGTATGAGCCAAACATTCCCGGCGGCGGGATTGGCGCGGAAGGCCCGCCGCCTGTTGGGAGTATGTACTTTTTTTCTAAGGAGGAGAACGCATGAAGTATGCGCACACCAATATCGTGGCCAGGGACTGGCGGAAGCTGTCCGCTTTTTACGTGAATGTCTTCGGCTGCACTGAGAAGCCGCCCCGCAGGGCGCTCTCGGGCCCGTGGCTGGACCGCGCCACCGGCCTGTCCCGCGCGCAGCTCGAAGGCGTGCATCTGTTGCTGCCGGGGCACGGCGAGGACGGGCCCACCCTCGAAATTTTCTCCTACCGGAACATGCACGCTTCCCCACCCATGATGGCCAACCACACGGGGTTCACGCACATCGCCTTTGCCGTGGACGATGTCCGGCAAACATTGCAGGCCGCCGTGGAAAGCGGCGGCACGACGCTGGGAGAGATCACCGAAAGGGAAGTCGCGGGTGTGGGCGTGCTGACCTTTGTGTATTTCAGGGATCCCGAAGGAAACATTGTAGAGATCCAGTCGTGGAGGAAATAGGCTTCATTTTTCGAGCTTATGCCGCCGTCAGGGCCGCCAGTGAAATCATCGGTGACATGCCGGCCTGACGGCCCTCCCGTGCCCGCGTCCGGATCCCCGATATCGGCTTCAGTCACATCCGGCTTCGTAGTAGTTAAGGGCCGTCTCCTTGAGTTTGACGACGGTTTTTTTGGATTTGCCGATGAACGCATCGGACCCGGTAGCGTAGTACCCTTTGCCCTGCGCGCCCCTCTTGTCGAAGTAGACGCGGCGGGCCGCCAGGTGCGCCTTGACAGTGTCGGAAGTGCAGATGGGGAAGGGTTGGCAGCGGCCCTCCTCATAGTAGTTGAGGGCCGTTTCCTTGAGTTCAACGACGGTTTTTTTGGATTTGCCGATGAACGCATCGGACCCGGTAACGTAGTACCCCTTGCCCTGCGCGCCCTTCTTGTCGAAGTAGACGCGGCGGGCCGCCAGG
>JAMOVG010000272.1 GCA_027061725.1 Desulfobacteraceae bacterium | reverse complement strand
CATTCCATTGCAGCCGCTGGGGCGGTTTGCGTTTGCCGGTAGGAGCAACGGGGTCGTGTGCCGCCGCCCGTCGATGGCATTTTTCTTGCTTGTTTACGGCCAGGAGATACCTGCGCAACGAGCGCCGTGCTGGGCGTGCGGCAGTCAAGTTTTTCCGGCCGGTTTCGGCGGGAGGCCGGTGCGGGTTGCGGGGTCAATCCGCGCCATAATAGCCGGGGAAAGAGCATATTTTGAACCGCCACACACATCAGGTCAAGGACCCGCATCAGCTGGAGCTGATCCTGTCGGTGCTGCGGCACCAGCTGGGCAATTCGGTCAATGCGCTGAAAATCACGCTGGATGTACTGCGCGAGAACTACGACACCTTCGAGAGGCCCAAGAAAAGGGAGTATCTCGAGCGGGTTTCCCAGCTTGTCGGACGCCAGCAGGAGATCGTGCAGGCCCTGAAAATGTACTCCATGTTTTCGGTGGAGGACTGCAGGCCGGTTTCCTTCTCCGATTTCTGGGCCCAGTTGCTGCCGCTGGTGACGCGGCGGGTCGAAAAACACCAGGTTCGCCTGATCACGCGCTATGAAAGTATCGCCTGCCGGGTGTGCGGCAACCCGGCGGCCCTGAACAAGATCGTGCTCTCGGCGGTGGAAAACGCCCTGGACGCGCTCGAGGGAGCCGAAAACCCGACTATCGAAATCTACACCGCCGGGGGCAGCTCGGAGGTGCGCATCGGAGTCGTAGACAACGGCGCCGGATGCCGGCCGGAGGAAATCGAGAAGCTCTTCGTACCTCTGTTTACGACCCGTCCGGGAAGGACCGGAATGGGACTTGCCGTCGCCCGCAAGCTGGCGGCTGAGATGGGGGGCGACATCACCATGACGAGTTCGCCGGGAGTGGGCAGCGAGGTGATTATCCGGTTTGCCACCCTTTCAGCGGATGATGCCTCGTCCCGGTGCGATTGAATTTCATCCAGAGAGGAGAACCGTTTTGGCTTTCGTGGTAGGAGAGAATCAACTGAACGAAATCGAGAACACGCTCCAGAAGGACATCATCGATCTGGGGGTCAAGTGTGTCGTGCTCATCGACATGGCCGGCAATATTCTAGCCACTCGTGACGACGGCGCCAGAAAGCACGACATATACTCTCTGGCGGCACTGGCGGCGGGAAATTTTGGAGCCGTCAGCGCTATGGCCAAGATCATCGGGGAGGACGAGTTCTCGCTGCTCTTCCACAAGGGAAAGTCCGAAAATATCCACTTCAGCAAGGTGATGGACGAGTTCTTGCTGGTGACCATTTTCAGCAACGAGGTCTCGCTCGGATTCCTGCGGCTAAAAGTATCGGAGGCCGTCGCCCGGATCAGTGAAATTCTCTCCAGTCCCGTCGACGGCTGAACGGGGCCGGAAAGGCTGCGGGCCGGGCTTTCCCCTGCCGTTTGCACGGAGCGGGCCGGCGGGCACAGGTACGTCGGCCGGCCGGGGAAAGCCGGCTGTTGAAATCATTTTCCTGCAGACTGGAGACGACGGACTCCTTCGGGTTGCGGGTATTGCCTCGTCTGGACAGTAATGGCTTTTATCAATCCAAAGACCAGGGAAGTACAGATCAAGATCGTCTACTACGGCCCAGGAAGGGGCGGAAAGACGACCAATCTGGAATACATTTACAAGAAGTTCAATGAGCGCATCAAAACCGAGATGGTTTCCCTCAAAACCCACGGCGACCGTACGCTGTTCTTTGATTTCCTGCCTTTCGACGTCGGCAGGATCATGGGATACGACATCCGGGTGCAGCTCTACACCGTACCGGGGCAGGTGAAATACGACTCGACCCGCAAGCTGGTGCTGCGCGGGGTCGACGGTATCGTCTTTGTGGCGGACTGCATGGCCATTGTCCGCAAGAAAAACATGCTGTCTCTGAAAAATCTGTACGAAAACCTGTCGGGATACAATCGCAGCATTTTCAAAATACCCCTGGTAATGCAGTACAACAAGATCGATCTGGCTGACGAGGGCATTCCGCTGCTTTCGCCCCAGACGCTGGATCGCGACCTGAACGCCCAGCTGAAGGCGCCGTCCTTCGTGGCCAGCGCGATCAAGGGATACAACGTGATCAAAACCATGAAAAAGATCATCATGCTGACCATGCCCACAATCCAGGGGCAGCTGAGGTGACGTCGGCGGCAAAAATGCGGTTGCAGCCGAACCCGCCGGCCGGGAGCGACGGGGCGGGAGGGCCAACAGACAGGAGGTGAGCCCATGACTGAGAAAAACGATCGGGATTTATCCGTCGAGGTGGGCAGACGGCTGGACAACCTTTTCGGGGACGCTGATGCCTCAGGGGAAAAAGCGCCGGATGCCGATTCCCCCCAGGACGCCGGCACCAACTACTACCCGCTGCGGGTGGTGAAAGCCAATATTCTTTCCATCGACTGGGAGATCACCGACGAGACCATCGCCGGCCTGTTGAAGCAGCTGGATCTTCTGCGCAAAACCTACCGCGATGACAAGGTCGTCCAGATACTGATCCAGATGATGATCTCTCTGGGAAAGTACATCAAGGTGCGCAAGGGGCAGGCCAATGTGCACTCCATGAAAGTGCTCAAGTCCGTTTTCGCGGGACTGGAGAAAGTCGCCGGGGGCGGCGTTGAGGACCCCGACCGGAAGATGGAGATTCTGCGTGAAAAGATGAGGGAGTTTCACGCACTGCAGGCCCGCGTGGCCGCGGAATCCGGCAAGGCCCGCAGTGCACCGGACAGGGAGGCCGCCGTTTCCGCCCTGTCTGCCGAAGAGCTGCGGCAGATCGCCCGTTACCTGGCCGACGATCTGCGCCGGGTCATCCGCGAGGAATTGCGCCTGCTCGGAGAAGAACTGCGGCGGCGATGAAATGGACAAACAGACAGCATAGGGAGGGATCATGATGGACGTGCCCGTGGACGAACTTCCCTCGATGGTTTTCAAGCAGGTGGCCAGGGAGGACCTGGGTGAATTTTCCCTCAATGGGCAGATGCTGAGGGTATTTATCGAGTTCGACGGCAAAAAGAGCATTTCCTCGGTTTCGGGCAACACGGGGCTGGACCTGTCAGAGCTGCATGACGTTACCCAGCGGCTTCTGCGGCTGAACCTCATTGAGCCGGTCGCCAAGCCGGTTTCTCTGGCGGATGCCGATTTTTTCAGGTTCCTTCAAAACCAGTTGGCCCTGGCTGTGGGGCCGCTGGCCGGCATTCTCATAGACGACGCCTTGGAGGACATGGGGCACACGCGCAATCGGTTTCCCGTCAACCACGCTGCCGAGCTGGTGGACATCCTGTCCGAGGACATTCCGCGGGAAGAACAGCGCGTCGCTTTCCGCCAGGGGATGCTCAACAAGATCCGGCAGTTCCGATACTAGTGGAGGCTGGACATGATTATCTTTCCCAAGGAAAATCCTGTCGTCGAGAATCTCAACAGCTATTTCCTGAATATCCCCCGGTTCATCGAGCACTACCAGGGAGAAGTCGGGACCGGCTGTGTTGGCATGTCGTCTGCTGCGGCGGAAGCCGCCGTGTTTTTCAACAAGGACGATCTCGTCAGCGTCATCCTGGAGCGCAGGGACAATGGCGGCAGTCGGCTGATCGGAATGGAAGAGATCGCCGAGATCGCAAGGATTGAGAATTTCTCCGTGAACCTCTACGGCCTGGAAGAAGCCTTTATAGATTACTGGGCCAACCTTCCTGACGCGGCGGTTGTTTACAAGAATCTGAGCACCGATTTCACCAACCTGGAAAAGTTGATTGCCAAGATGCAGGCCGAACGTCTGACCGGGTACATTGATGTCATGCTCAATGCGGACAGCGGTCGCGGCCGGATCTTTTTCTGCAGCGGCAAGTGCCTGGGCGCATCCCACTCATGGGAGGGCTGGCGGCTAAACACCGCAGGGAACCTCTGGTACACGCTGATGTCCAAGGCCTCGGATACGGGGGCCGTCTTCAACGTGCTGCGTCTTCCCCTGGAAAAGGCCGTCCCCGCCGCCGCGCTGCCGGCCGCCGGTCCGGCCGACGGCAACGGCCGCCGGCGCACCATGGAGATGCTCGAGGAGTTGCTGCGCCGTCTGGAGGACGTGGTGGTGGCGGACAATCGTATCAGGGGCGATTTCCGTGTGCTGCTGAAAAAAAAGTTCGTCGAGAAGGCTGAGCATTTTCCCTTTCTGGATCCTTTCGCGGCCGAATTCGAATACCGCGACCAGCGTATCGAATGCCATCGGGATGTGCGGAACGGTGAACTGCTGGCCGGCGTCACCGAGTCCGTCCGCGAACTGGTCGCCGAACTGGGCATCGGGCCCGTGTTTCAAAAGACGCTTTACCCCTGGCGGGAGAAGTACGGCGATGTGATCCGGCGGTTTCGGATTCAGCTTTGAGGGGAGCGCCGGCCGGCATGCGAAAACCTTCCGGTGTGTCAGGCAGGCTTTCGCGCCGGCGTGCGACCGGTGCCCGGAACGACCCAAGGAAGGCCAAGGCCATGGTAAAATCCGTATTGATCGTTGATGACAACCAGGAGGCGCTGCTCTCGCTCAAGGAGGGCATGGCCAAATACGGCGACGTTTTCAAAGTGCTGATCGCCGGGGACGGGGAGGCGGCCGCCGCCAAACTGTCCCGCCACCCCGTGGACCTGGTGGTCACGGACCTGAAGATGCCGCGCATGGACGGGTTTGGTCTGCTGGCCCACGTTCGGGAAAACTTTCCGGAAATACCGGTCATCATCATGTCCGGCTTCAGCACCCCGGAGACCCAGGTGCTTGCCAGGAAACGCGGGGCCGCCGGATACCTGGACAAGCCTTTCAAGATCAAGTACCTCTCGAAAGTCATCCTGACGCTGCTGAAAAAGCAGTCTGACGGCGGAACCCTGCGGGGGGTCACCACCAGCATGTTTCTGCAACTCGTAGAGATGGAGCAGAAGACCTGCACGCTGCGCCTGGTGGATGCGAAAGAGCGCCGCCGCGGCGTGCTCTTTTTCGACCAGGGGAGACTGCTTGACGCCCGCTGCGGAGAGCTGAGGGCCGAAGAGGCGGCCTACGAGCTTTTTCCCTGGGAACAGGTGGCGGTTTCCATCCAGGAGGGCTGCCCTTTGAAGACAGGCCCCATCCGCAAAGACCTGCAGTCCATCCTGCTGGAAGCCATGCAGCGCAAGGACGAGGCCGGCACGCCGGCCCTTGCGCAGCCGGCGCCGGGGGGCGACGGGGGGCAACGGGCCGCACCGTCCCGGCAGGTTTTTCTCGATCGGTTGAGACACCTCAAAGGCGTGGAAGACGTTTACAGCGATGAAAGCTGGCAGCCCCTGATGGCCGATTTGGCGGGTCTGGGACGGGCGCTCGGTGCCGGACGGTTGGCGTTTGCCTGGGCGCGCCGCGGGCCCGCATCGGCGGTGGTGCTGCTGCCCGACGAGGCGCACACGGTGGTTTCTCTGGAGAACAAGTGCCCCCGCGAACAGCTGTTCCAGCAACTGTTGCGAATCACCGCTTGAGGCCCGTGGGTGGACATTCGCACACGGCGGCGACAGACATGGAAAAAGCGTTCAACGACATTCTGGAAATCAAGGGCGTCCGCGGGGCGCTGCTGATTTCACCGACGGGCGAAACGGTTTTCCGGTCCGGCAGGGCACCGGCTGCGGATATCGACCCGCTGCAAAACGACCTTGACCTGGCGGGATTGGCGGAATTCGCGGAGGCCGATCTCTTCTATGAAAACGCCAGACTCTATGTGCGACCGGGGCCATGGGGATACTTGATGGTGATCATGGACCACGGTGCCCCGGCGGCCATGGTGCGGCTTAACTGCGATGCCTTGACGGTGGCGCTGGGAAACGGCGGCAAACAGCGCCGCAAGGCGCGATTTTTTTTCAGGCGCGGCCGCTGAGGCCCGCTGCCGGTCCTCTCAAACAGAACCCCCCGGGTCGACAGCGTCGGCCCGGGGGGGCTGGTTCAGGAGGAAATGCTGGTTTTTGGTCTGATAGCAGACAAGTCGGTTCTTTCGTTGTTACCGCATTGCGTCAGAAGATCGATGATATAAATCTGTGCGGTGAGCTACCGCCGGTTTGTCGGTTTCGTTGCACGTTCACATTTACAGGGCTCCGTTTCACCAGTTGGGTTCCGGGGTGGCGCCTGGGGGAAGCGCCACCCCGGGGTTGAAAGGAGAGAATGAATGAAAAAGTTCTGACTGCTGACCTACACTATAAGTGTCACAAAGTGACATGTCAAGTGGTTTTTTTAAAAAATATTCAAAAGGGTTCCGACGGGGTTGACGTTCACGGACGGGTGCACTACCTAGAGGGTGTACCGCCTTTGGCGAAACCCGAAACTACGGACGTCGTCGGTCCGTCATCCCGGAGGTTTTCAGCATGTCCGAAGAAGATGTGGCCTTTTTCAGAATGTTTCCCTTCACCGTCGGCCAGAAGATCACCATCGAGGACGGTCCCCGCCGGGGCGACTGGGAAGTGGCGGCCGTCGGGGAGCGCAAGGTTACCCTGCGCTGTCCCATTTCCGGCCGTGAATTCGCATGGGACCGTTTCTGTTACTTCGTAGAAAAGCGGCATACGGTCTGGCCCCACGCGGAATGAGTTCCGCAAGAGATGGTTCAATTTGAGCCGCTCAATATGATCGGGGGTTGTCCGGCGACCTGCATCAGGCGCCGGTCTTTTTCCCGGTCACACTCCTCTCCTCTGATTTTCCTTTAAAATCCACGCCTTGGTATTTTCTTGAACCTTATCTGGCTGGCATTCATATTGCAGCATCGTAGTCGCCATAGGGCTGTTAAGAAGTTTATCGCCCATCGACTCTTTCCGGCCTGAACAGTGCGCAGGCAGACCCACGTCTTTATGACCAAAGGAGGGCTTTCATGGGCAACTGGCAGAAAAAACTGGTGGTAGTGACGATGGCGGTGCTGGTGCTGCTGGCATGCGCGGGGGCATCGAAAGCCTTGGATTCGTACAGCTTCGCGGTACTGCCGCGCTTTTTCCCCGTGGTCATTCTGGAGCGCTTCGGCCCCCTGGCCGACTACCTTGCCGAGCAGACCGACATCGATGTCGAGTTCGTTATGCCGAAGAACTTCGCCGACCATATCAGCATGGTGATGCGCGGCAAGGTGCTTCTGAGCTACCAGAACCCGGTCGTCTACGCCAAGGTCTCCAGGCAGGTCAAACCCCTGGCGGTAGCCAGCAAGGGCAGGGACAAGACCCGTTTCCGAGGCATCATCATCGTGCGCACCGACAGCGGTATCAATACCATCGAGGACCTTAAGGGGCGCAGCGTCTCCATCGTTTCCCTGCAATCGGCCGGCGGCTATATCTCCCAGCGGGATTTCCTGATGAAAAAGGGGATCGACGTGGAGATGGACATGATTCCCAGCGGCAGCCCGGGAAACAAGCAGGAGAACGTGATCCTGGGCGTCTTTTCCAGGAAGGTGGACGTGGGCTTCATCCGTGAATCGGCGCTGCACCGCGTGGACAAGGTTATCGATCCGTCCAAGATCAAGGTGCTGGCCAGGACCACCTGGCTGCCCAACTGGGTCTTCGCGGTGCACAAGAGCGTGCCGTCGTCGGTGGCCGCCAGGGTTCGCGAGGCCCTCCTGTCCCTACCCCCGGACAGCCCGGTTCTCAAGGCCGCCCATCTGCAGGGATTCGTGGAACCCGATCAGCATGCGCTCAGCGAACTGAAAAAGATCGTGCTGCGCCGATAGGCGGGCTTCGTGAACCGCAGGCCGCTTTCGGCAGTGCCGTGGCCTGCCCGCACAGGCCCTTGCGTCGACCCATACGTCACAAAAGGAGTCAGCGAGATGATCGTCATTTGCGAAGAATGCGGAAAGAAGTACCAGATCGACCCGGATGCCATCAAGGGGGAACGGGCACGCTTCAAGTGCAAGACATGCGGACACATTGTGCTGGTGGAGAAAAAACCGCCGCCTGAAGAGATCCCTGCACCGCCGCCGCAGGATGCCGCCTCCGGACAGCCGTTCGAGGCCGGCGCCGCACCGAAAACGGCGCCCGGGGATGAAGGCCGGGCACCGGTTGCAGAGCCCCCCCCGAAGAAACGGGGAATGGGCCTGCGGGCCAAGATGATGGTGCTATTTCTGGTGATCCCCATCCTGATCATCGCAGGTGCCGGCGGGTTTTACATCTGGCAGATGAACAGCTTTGCCGCCGCCATGACGCGCCAGACCGGAAAAGTGGTCACCAAAATGGGTCAGCAGGTCATCCGCGACACGGCCCGCACCGTGGCCTCCCAGTGCCGTCAGTACCTGCTCAGTCACCCGAACCTGAGCCCCCGGGATTTCATGAAGGACGAGAACTTCAAGAAAATCGCCATCCAGAGGGTGGGGCTGACCGGTTACACGGCCCTGTATGCCGTGGGGCCCATGGTGACCTGGGCGCACCCCAACGCCAAGATTATCGGGCGCCCCCTGACGCCCCTGGTGAAGAAGCCTCTGGGCAAATCCTTTGATCGCTGGGTGCGGATTATCGGCGACATCGATAAGGGCGAAAACATCGAAAAGGACGGGTATTACACCTGGACGGATGCCGACGGCGAGTTGCGCGAAAAGTACATGTTCGTCACGCCGGTGGAGGGCACCAAATACGGCATCGCCGCCACCATCTACGAAGACGAATTCATCCGGCCGCTGAAAAAAGTGGAGCGCGACGCACGCAAGCGCACCGCCGCGGTTCGCAATACCACCCTGGGCATCCTGGTTGGAACGCTGCTGCTGGTGGGGGTCATCGTGTTGACCTACAGCAGCATCCTGACGTCGCGCATCCAGAAACTGACCGATCACGCAGAGCGCATCAGCGTCGGCGACCTGGATGTCGAACTGGACATCAAGTCCAATGACGAGATCGGCGACCTCGGCGAAGCCATCCGGCGCATGCAGGACAGCATCCGGCTGTCCATCCAGCGCCTCCGGCGTCGTCGATAGCCACCCAGCACGCTGCTTTGCGACCGCCGGCCCCTTTCACGGGGAGCCGGCGGCCGCCCGGCCCGGCGGAACCCTTCTCCCGGATCACGGTATCGCGCCCATCGCCCAGCGCTGATAAACGCTGCGGCGGGCGTGTTTCTCTTTTTATCCTGCAGGGCAGGCCGCCCGGTTCGCACAAGGGCGTCACAGGTGCGGCGCACACCTTCGGCTGTCCCGGCACGCCGGCCGCGACAGCCATTTCCGAGCCCCACCCGCAGACCCTCTCCGATTTCAGCCGGCCGATGCCGCCCTGGACATCGGCATCGACGCCAGCGTCCCCGCCCCGAGGATGCCCATCGACTCCAGCAAGCGCTTGCGCGCAGCCGTTGCCGTAAAGACGCGGAGACACAGCGGGGCATCACCATCGACGATTTCGGGGCGGAAACGATGCGGGACCCCCTGCCGCGCACCTGGAGATCCGGTTCCGGTCGGCCTGTCAAACGATGCCGTTGGTTACGGCAGGCGGCTGCGGTCCAGGCTGCGGTACTGAATGGCCTCGGCGATGTGGACGGACTCGATGGAGGCGTTGCCCGCCAGGTCGGCGATGGTGCGCGAGATCTTGAGGATGCGGCCGTAAGCGCGGGCCGAGAACCCCAGCTTGTCCACCGCGTTTTCCAGCAGGCGGCCGCCGTCACGGTCGGTGGCGCAGAAGCGGCGGATCTGGAGGGTGGTCATGCGGGCGTTGCAGCTGACGCCGGTGCCGGCGAAGCGCCGGGCCTGGATGCTGCGGGCCGCCATGATGCGGGCTGCGATGGCCGACGAGGGTTCGGCGCGTTGACCGGCCGACAGGTCCCGCCAGGCCACCGCCGGCACGTCCACGTGCAGATCGATGCGGTCGAGCAGGGGGCCCGAAATCCTGGCGAGATAGCGCTGGACCTGCTGGGGTGTGCAGCGGCACTCGTGGCGCTCGTCGGAGCGGTAGCCGCATGGACAGGGGTTCATGGCCGCCAGCAGCATGAAGCTGGCGGGATAGGTGACCGCCATGGCCGCCCGGGAAATGGTGACTTTCAGGTCCTCCAGGGGCTGACGCAGCACTTCCAGCACATGCTTCTTGAACTCGGGCAGTTCGTCCAGGAACAGGACCCCGTTGTGCGCCAGGCTGACTTCGCCCGGACGTGGCACGCGGCCGCCGCCGATCAGGCCGGCGTCGGAGATGGTGTGGTGCGGCGCCCGGAAAGGCCGACAGGTCACCAGGGACTGGTCGGGGGCCAGCAAGCCCACGACGCTGTAGATCTTGGTGGTCTCCAGGCTCTCTTCGAAAGAGATGGGGGGCAGGATAGTCGGCATGCGCCGCGCCAGCATGGTTTTGCCGGAACCGGGCGGGCCGACCATCAGCAGGTTGTGGCTGCCGGCGGCGGCGATTTCCAGCGCCCGTTTGGCCTGCTGCTGGCCCGAGACTTCGGCGTAGTCCAGGCCGGTTCCGGGGTGAACGGAATCCTCCGAAGGCGGGGAGCCCTGCTGCGGGGCCATGGGGGCGTGGCCCTGGAAATGGGCCACCACCTGGGACAACGTCTCGGCCGCCAGTACCTGCACGCCGTCGACCACGGTAGCCTCCCGGCCGTTGGCGAGGGGGACCACAACGGTCCCGATACCCCGCCGCCCGGCCATCAACACCATGGGCAGGGTGCCGCGCACGGGCTTGACGCGGCCGTCCAGGGACAACTCGCCGGCCACCAGCACGTCGTCCAGTACCCCGGGAGGCAGCACGCGCGTGGCCAGCAGGATCCCCAGGGCGATGGGCAGGTCGAAGCCGGTGCCCTCCTTCTTAATGCCCGCCGGCGCCAGATTGACGGTGATGCGGTCGTCGGGAAACAGGTATCCCGAGTTGACGATGGCCGATTTGACCCGTTCCCGGCTTTCGCGGACCGCCGTTTCCGGCAGACCCACGGTGGTGAACGCCGGCAGGCCGTTGGCGATGTCGATTTCAACCTCCACCGCGTGGGCGTCGATGCCGATGAGCGCACTGCTCAGGACGTTGGCCAGCAAATCTTGGATTCCCCCGCCCGGCCTGTGGGGCCGGCTGTCAGGTGCAGGCCGTGCCTGCGATGCGAAAAGGGCTGATGCGATCCTGTTAGCCTCTACTTCATTTTCGGCGGCCACGCGGGAAACTTGATGCGGGCCTTGACGAGCGGTTGTCTAACGACCTGATAAATGAGCGCCTTCGAGGCATGTTTTTCGGGCCAACCCTTGAAAAACGCTTGCAAAACGGATAAAAATCATTATTATGACAGCTAAATGTATCTCCAGTGTGCCCAGGCCTGAGAAGCTTCGAAAGGCCGGGTGTTTCGTTGAAAGTCGACGGCGGAAACCAGGCGGTCGTGTTCTGGTCGGAAGGTCCTGTACTGGATAGCGGCGACTTGTAAAACACCCGACAAAAGGGATTTCATGTATTTTCAACAGCGTACGCTTGCAAAAGCGGTTTCCTGTTCCGGCATCGGGGTTCATTCCGGTAAAAAAGTCAACCTGAACATCAAACCGGCCCCCGTCAATCACGGCATCAAATTTGTCAGGACCGATCTCCCGGACAGCCCCGGCATCGCGGCGCACCTTAACATGGTGGTCGACACCAGCCTGGCTACGGTGATCGGATACAACGGTTTCATTGTTTCGACCATTGAGCATCTCATGGCCGCTTTCGCGGGGCTTTCCATCGACAATGCGCTGGTGGAACTGGACGCCTACGAGATGCCCATCATGGACGGCAGCGCCGGCCCGTTCACCCGCCTGATCATGTCTGCCGGCATTCGCAAGCAGGCCGAATCGCGCTGCGTCTTCATCGTCAACGAGCCCATTCGATACGAAAAGGGCGACAAAAGCGTCTGCGTCTATCCCTCCCCGGAATTCAAGGTGACCTACACCATCGATTTTCCGCACCCGCTCATCCGCAAGCAGCACTTCTGCCTGCGGCTGTCCGACCAGAGTTTCGAAAGAGACATCAGTCACGCGCGCACTTTCGGTTTCTTGCATGAAATCGAATACCTGAAGCGATACGGTTTCGCAAAGGGCGGCTCCCTGGACAACGCCGTGGTGCTGGACGAAGAGGGTATCCTCAACCCCGACGGATTGCGCTACCCCGATGAATTCGTTCGCCACAAGATCCTCGACTGCCTGGGGGATTTCTCCCTGCTGGGTATGCCCATCCTGGGGCATATCGTCGTGCGCAAATCCGGTCATGCCTTCAACCACGAGTTTCTCAAGACTTTTTTCAGTAACCGCCACTGCTGGGAAACGCGCTTCATGGATGAAGCCGCTTCCCTCCCCGCCTGTTCCACTTCGTTGCAGCCAAAAGCGCTTGCCATTTAATCGGCCATTGGCTATGTTTTCCTGAGGGGACGGCCGTTCTTCACGTTCCGATCGGAGAAGATCGCCGGTGCCCCGTCCCATGGGCGCGGCAGGCGTCCGCCGATCCGTGCGGAGATTTCGCCCGCCGCCCGTACCCGGCCCGGCAGGATCGCCCGCAGGAGAAATCGACCGGAAAATACGGCGGTTTTCAAAAGACCGTCCGTTTGATCAAAAACATATGAAAACAAACCGTTTCCCGGGAAAAAAGCTTTTCCTCGTACTGCTGGCGGCCCTGTTCGTTTGGCCGCCGGGGGCTTTCGCCCAGGAGGCGGTCCTGAAGGACATCATTATCACCAACACCCGGGACGACCTCCTGGTGTACCTCAAGGTGCAAGGCGCCTTTACCGAGAAAATCGAAAAGGCCATCATGTCGGGTGTACCCACCTCCTTTTCATTTCTCATCACCCTCTACCGTGTGCGCGACCTGTGGCCGGATGAGGAGATCGCCGACCTGAAGCTGACCCACACGATCAAGTACGACAACCTGAAGAAGGAGTTCCGGGTCACGCGCTCCTGGAAGACCGACAACCCGCGCATCGTCAAATCCTTCCAGGAAGCCAAGAAGCTGATGACCGACATCGACAGCCTGCGCATTGTACCGCTCAGCCAGTTGAAGAAGGGGTTCCAGTACCAACTGCGGGCCAAAGCCGAGCTGAGCAAGCACACGCTTCCCTTTTACCTGCATTATGTGCTGTTTTTCCTCTCGTTGTGGGATTTTGAGACGGACTGGTACACCATCGATTTTATTTATTGAGACCTGGGTTGAGCGATTTTACGTTTGCCGCAGGCACAGGGGAAATGGCGCCCGGGCCGTCGTTCACGATGCCCGGCGGCATTCGACCTTCCGCCTGCGGTGTGATGAAACCGGAAAATCCCGGCGCAATGGTTCGTCTCGGAAACAGGGTGACGCGCCGAAGGCGTCAAGACACCCATCCGGAAGACTGTGAAAACTTTGTCAATTCGGAAAGATATCGTGGTTTTTGCAATGCAGCCGGAGCGGATGTGTCGGCAGATGAATGCCGCTGGATCGAACACGTAATGTTGAATCGGGCCGTTTAGACGGAAATGCGTGCCGGGACTGCGCCGGTTTGAACGCTGCCAGCGCGGGCACGCGTCCGGATGACAAACCTGCCCGGTTCCGCCCAGTACGATGAGAAAGAACGTCTACAGAACATCGTCCCCCCTGGTTTCGGAAAAGGGGCTCCGCCGCCGCCGCCGGGAAATCATTCTGATATTCGTCATCCTGGCCGTGGTGGTGCTGCTGACCTACGCCGAAAACCGGGTCATCCACTTCGGGGCAGATTTCCCAGTCTCCAACACCATCTTGATGTTTATTCTCATAAACATCAACCTGCTGCTGCTCCTGCTGCTCATCTTCCTGGTTTTCCGCAACCTGGTGAAGCTCTTTTTCGAGCGGCGGCGCAACGTGTTGGGGGCCAAGCTGCGCACCAAGCTGGTGGTGGCCTTTATTGCGCTGTCGCTGCTGCCCACCATCGTGCTCTTTTTTTTCTCCATCAACTTTATCACCACCAGCATTGAATTCTGGTTCAACGTGCCCATCGAGCAGGCCCTGGAAAACTCCCTCACCGTGGGCCGCCAGCTCTACACCCACATTGAGCAGAACAACGGTTTTTTCCTGGAGCGCATCTCTTACCAGATCAAGAGCAAGGGGTTGCTCAACCGCAAAAAACGCAAGGCGCTCAAGAATTATGTGCGTGTGGTGCAGAGCGCCTTCAATCTCGATCTGGTGGAGGTCTACCGCAGGGACGGACGGCGCCTGGCGGTAGCCTTTTCGTCGCGTCTGTCCAACACGCCGGTGGGCGTGGTGGGCGTCAGCGATCTCAAGCAGAAGGCGGCCGACACCCCCTACAAGTCCATGACCAAGTCGCTGCCCAACGGGGAACTGGTGCGTTCCGTGGCCACGGTTCCCTTCGGCACGGATCCGGCCCGGGCGAGCGGTTTCGTGGTAGTGGGCGTCCTGCTGTCGGCCGACATGGTCAACAACATGGCCTCCATCTCGCGCGGGTTCGAGGAATACCAGCAGATCAAGCTGCTTAAGAAGCCGATTCAAAGCACCTATTACATCACCCTGTCCATCGTTGCCCTGCTGGTGGTCTTTTGCGCCATCTGGTTCGGGTTCTACCTGGCCAAGTCCATCAGCGTGCCCATTCAGCTGCTGGCCGAGGGCACCCGGCGCGTGGCCGAGGGAGACCTGGGCTTCGAAATCGGCATGACCTCCGACGACGAGATCGGCTCCCTGGTGCAGTCTTTCAACAAGATGACCGCCGACCTGCGGACCGGGCGGGAGCAGCTGGAGCGTTCTTCACGTATCCTGCAGCAGCAGAACATCGAGATCGAGGAGCGGCGGCGGTACATGGAGATCGTCCTCAAAAACGTCTCCGCCGGGGTCATCACCCTGGACGCAGAGGGCAATGTCACCACCATCAACACCTCGGCCGAGAAGATGCTCTACCTCAAGGCCGAGGAGGTGCTCGGGCAGAGCTACCGCAACCTGCTGCGGGGCCAGCACCGCAACCTGGCCGAGGAAGTCCTCGACAGCCTCAACACCACCTCGGACAGCACCGTGGAGCTGACGTTGCGGCTCACCGTGGAGGGCAGCCCGCGGACCTTTCTGCTGACCATCAACGCCCTCAAGGACGACACCGGGCAGCACATGGGCATCGTGATGGTTTTCGATGACCTGACCGAGCTGGAAAAGGCCCAGCGCATGGCGGCCTGGCGGGAAGTGGCGCGGCGCATCGCCCACGAGGTCAAAAACCCCCTGACACCCATCAGCCTGTCGGCCCAGCGCCTCAAGCGCAAATACTCGCAGCAGCTCAACGAACCGGTTTTCGACGAGTGCACGCGCATGATCATCGACCACGTGGAGCTGATCCGCAACCTGGTGAACGAGTTCTCGGCTTTCGCGCGTTTTCCGACGGCCAATCCCCGGCCGCAGGCCCTGCCGCCCATCATCGAGGAGACCGTGTCGCTTTACCGTGAGGGGCACCAGGGGGTGACGTTCGAGATCGACATCAAGGACGAGATCCCGCTGCTGAACCTGGACCGCCAGCAGATCAAGCAGGCGCTCATCAACCTGGTGGACAATGCCGTGGCGGCCAACCGAGAAGAGGGGCGGGTGTCCATCAGCGTGTCTCTGGATCCTATCCTGAAGCTGGTGCGTATCGAAGTGGCCGACAACGGGCCGGGCATTTCCGACGAAGACAAGACGCGGCTGTTCGAGCCCAATTTTTCCACCAAGAAAAGCGGTATGGGACTGGGATTGACCATCGTCAATTCGATTGTCCTTGATCACAACGGCATGATTCGGGTACAGGATAACGAGCCCTGCGGCGCCAAGTTCATCATTGAGCTGCCGGTGGACCTGACCCGTGCGGCCCAGCGCGCGGCCCTGGCATGACCAACCGGCGCAGGGGGGACACGGGGAAGCCGGCTTTTTCGGCAGGCGGATGTCCCTGAAATGGATTTCAAAAAAACAGGATAATGCATGTATTCGACGATTCTGGTGGTAGATGACGAGGCATCCATTCGGCAGTCGCTGAGCGGGCTGCTCTCCGACGAGGGGTTCGAGATCCTGACGGCTTCAAACGGTTACGAGGCCCTGAAGGTCATCGACGCCGAATCCCCGGACCTGGTGCTGCTGGACATCTGGATGCCCGGTATGGACGGCATTGAGACCCTCAAGGAGATCAAGAAGGAGAGCCCCTACATCCAGGTGATCATCATCACGGGACACGGCACCATCGAGACCGCCGTGCAGGCCACCAAACTGGGGGCCTTCGACTTCATCGAAAAGCCCCTGTCCATCGACAAGGTCATCGTGGCCATCAACAACGCCCTGAACTTCCGGCGTCTGGAAGAGGAGAACAAGTACCTGCGCAAGAAGACCCTCGAGAGGCACTCCATCAACGGCAATTCGCCGGCCGTGCAGGAGCTCAAGAAACAGATCATGACGGCTGCGCCTTCGGACGCCTGGATTCTGATCAGCGGTGAAAACGGCGCCGGAAAGGAGCTGGTGGCGCGCACCATCCACCAGTTGAGCAGCCGGGCGGCCGAACCCATGGTGGACGTCAACTGCGCCGCCATTCCCGACGAGCTGATCGAAAGCGAGCTTTTCGGACACGAGAAGGGCGCCTTCACCGGGGCCACCGCCAAGAAGCGCGGCAAGTTCGAGCTGGCCAGCCGGGGGACCATCTTCTTCGACGAAATCGGCGACATGAGCCTCCGGACCCAGGGCAAGATCCTGCGGGTGCTGCAGGAGAAGCAGTTCCAGCGGGTCGGCGGCAATCGCACCCTGGACCTGGATGTGCGCGTGATCGCCGCCAGCAACAAGCGCCTGGAAGAGGAGATCGACAAGGGCCGCTTCCGCAAGGAACTCTTTTACCGGCTCAACGTGATCCCGATCCACGTGCCCCCCCTGCGCGAGCGGCTGGAGGATGTGCCCCTGCTGGTGGAGACGTTCCTGGCCGAGAGTGCACGCAAGAACCGCAGCCCCAAGAAGGAGATGACCCCCGAGGCCATGGAGCTGCTGTGCGGCTACCACTGGCCGGGGAACGTGCGGGAACTCAAGAACCTGGTCGAGCGGCTGGCCATCATGGTAAAGAAGGAGGTTATCGAAAAGGCCGACATCCCGCTGCCCTACAACCCGGCTGCGCGGCCGGTGATTCCGCCGGCCACCTCGGCGCCCTTTTTCATGTCCTCCTGGGAAGAGGCCCGCGAGGCGTTCGAACGCGAGTTCATCCGTCTCAAGCTGCTGGAAAACGACAATGATCCCCTGCGCACGGCCCGGGCCATCGGCGTAGCGCCCGAATACCTGGACGAGCGCATACAGGCTCTGGGTGCGTAGGGGACTGCGCCGCGGCAGATGAGGATCATCGGCGGACAACTGCGCGGCAGAAAGCTGCACCGCCCCACCGGCCGCGACATCCGGCCAACGGCCGACCGCCTGCGGGAGGCCGTTTTCAATATCCTGGGGGAGAGGGTACTTGATGCCCGCGTACTGGACCTGTTCGCCGGCACCGGGGCGCTGGCCATCGAGGCGCTCAGCCGGGGTGCCCGGGATGCGGTGCTGGTAGACCGCAGCCGGGCGGCGGTCCGCCTGGCGCAGCGCAACCTGGGGGCCTGCGGCCTGGCGGACCGGTCCCGGGTGATTCGCTGGGACATCGGCCGCAATCTCAACTGCCTGTCGTCCTGGCCGCGCACCTTCGACCTGGTGTTCATGGACCCGCCTTACGGGGCGGATATCCTGACGCCGGCCCTGGCGGCGCTGACGGGCTGCAGCGCCCTGGCCCCTGAGGCCTTGCTGGTGGTGGAACTGGAGGCCGGCGGCCGCCTCTTGCCACCGGAAGGGTTGCGCGAGCACGACCGGCGGCGCTATGGCGGGAGCGAGGTTGTTTTCCTGGCGACGGGGGAGCGGCGCATGCCTTTGGAGGGATGACCAACGGAAACGGATACCGACTGCCTGAAACCGAAAAGCACAGGATTTGAACACTCATGCCCAGAACCGCGATTTACCCGGGTTCCTTCGACCCGGTGACCAACGGCCACATCGATATCATCAAGCGGGGCCTGACCCTCTTCGATCACATCATCGTGGCGATCCTGCACAACCCCGCCAAAAAGGCGCTGTTCAGCATCTCCGAGCGCATTGAAATGCTGGAGATCAGCCTCAAGGACGTGGGCAACATCGAGATCGACACTTTCAACGGCCTGCTGGTGGACTACGCCGCCCAGCGCAAGGCCAACGCTATTTTACGGGGCATGCGGGCCGTTTCGGACTTCGAGTACGAATTCCAGATGGCGCTTATGAACCGGCGGCTGAACCGGCACGTCCAGACGGTTTTCCTGATGACCGGGTTGCGCTGGATCTTCACCAGTTCCTCCATCATCAAGGAAGCCGCACAGTTTGGCGGAAACATTAACGGCATGGTGCCCCCGGTGGTGAACCGCAAGCTGGCCGAGAAGTTCGCCGGGCGTGTCAAAGGGGCCTGAGCGAACCGCCGGCCCCTAAGGCTTCCATCCGTGTTCCCCCACCAGTTTGACGAACCGGCAGCCACCCAGGTTGACCTGGTGAAGGCCGTTCTCGTCGCGGTAGACCTTGATCAGGTCCTGGGTGTACTGGTCTCCCACGGGCAGCACCAGGCGGCCGCCCATGGCCAGTTGGTCGACGAGCACCCTGGGGATGCGAGGAGCGCCGGCAGTGACGATGATGGCATCGAAGGGCGCCTCTTCCGCCCACCCGGCGGTGCCATCGCCATAGCGCATGACGATGTTGTGGTAGCGCAGCTGATCGAAGAGCTTGCGGGCCCGTGTGTAGAGGGGATAGATACGCTCGATGGTGTAGACCCGAAAAGCGATCTCGGCCAGCACGGCCGCCTGGTAGCCGGAGCCGGTTCCGATCTCCAGCACGCGGTCTTCCGGGGACAGCGCCAGGGCCTGGGTCATCTCGGCGACGATGTAGGGCTGGGAGATGGTCTGCTGTTCGCCGATGGGCAGGGGGTAGTCGCCGTAAGCCTGGTCCCTCAGGGCTTCGCTGACGAACAGGTGGCGCGGCACCTTGCGCATGGCGGCCAGGACGGCGGGGTCGGTGATCCCGCGGGCTTCGATCTGCTGGCGCACCATGTCTTCGCGCTGGCGTTCAAATCTCATCGGGCCTGTCTTTCTGTCGGTTTATCGTGATCGTCAATGGGATCCTGTGGTCGCGGCGGACGGCTGCCCCGGTCCGCCGGCAGGAGAACATGGCGGCCGTGCGTCGCACTGCCAGCCGCCACGGGCGAACCCTAGGTAGCAATTCAACCGAAGCAGGTCAAGAAGGAGGTCGTCGAAATTGAGATTTGCCTGCGGAGCCTTCACTGAAACATGAAAACTATCCGTCACTTTATCATTGCCGCCGTCATCGTGCTGTTGATCCTGGCAGGGGGCACCCTGGGGTACATGTACTTGGAGGGCTGGCCCTTCCTGGATGCGCTTTACATGACGGTGATCACCGTATCCACCGTCGGGTTCAAGGAAGTCCGGCCCGTCGATCAGAGCGGGCGCATTTTCACCATGGCGCTGGTGGTGTTCGGAATGGGCTTCACGCTTTATGTGGCCGGCGCCATCGTGCAGTTTATGCTAGAGGGCCACATTCGGACCATACTGGGGAGAAGAAGATTGGACCGCAAGATCAAACACCTGCGCAATCATTACATTGTTTGCGGCTACGGACGCATCGGCCGGGTGCTGGCCCGCAGCCTGATCGGCAACGGCCTGAAGGTGGTGGTGGTCGACAGCCAGGAGTCGCGTGTGCCCGAGATGGAGGCCGACGGCGTGTACTACCACATCGGCGACGCCGTGGAGGAAACCCACCTGCAGACGGTGGGCATCGAAAAAGCCGCCGGTCTGGTGGCGGTGCTGGGCTCGGACGTGGACAACGTCTTCCTGGTGCTGACGGCGCGGCAGCTCAACCCGTCCCTGGTCATCACCGCACGGGCCGGTGGCACGGACGCCAAGAAGAAACTGCTGGCCGCCGGCGCCAACAACGTGGAGTTGCCCTACGAGATGGGGGCCATGAACATGGCCCAGAAGATCCTGCGCCCCACGGTGACCAGTTTTCTGGAACTGGCCTTCGCCGACTCGCGCAAGGAGATCCAGATGGAGGAGATCGTGATACCGGCCGCGTCGCCGCTGGTGGACGTGACCCTGAAAGACTCGGGGATCCGCCAGCAGTTCAACCTCATCATCATCGCCATCAAGAAACCCGACGGGGAGATGATCTTCAATCCCTCTTTCGAGACGCCCCTGCGGGAGGGGGACATGCTTATCGCCGTCGGGGAGGTGGAAAATCTGGCCCGCTTCGCCAGTCACCTGGGCGTTTGAAGCGGGCGGCGGGCTCAGATCTTGTAGATGTTGCGTTTTTCGGTGATGATGATGTCGATATAGCGGTCGTGGGACTCCATGGGGACCTGCGGGATCACTTGGTCTTCGAAGGCCAGGGAGACTTTGCGCGTGGTGATGGAAAGCGTCGGCAGCAGCCGGTCGTAGTAGCCGCTCCCGGTGCCCAGGCGCCCGCCCTTTTCGTCGAAGGCCACCCCGGGCACGATGGCAATGTCGATGCGCTCCACGGGAATGGCCTTGCAGCGCGCGGGGTCGGGCTGCAGGATCCGGCGCGGCCCCTTGATCAGGTCCTTGTCCGGGTGGTCGACTTTCATCAGCCGCATCTCGAAACTGTCCGGCGCGAAGGCCGGCAGCACGACGATCTTGTGGAGATCCATGCTGCGCCGGATGATGTCCGCGGTGGGCACCTGGCGGCCGATGGGAACGTAGAGCAGGACCACCGTCGATTCCAGGAAATTGGCGAATTCGAAAAGGCGCGCTTCGATGGCGGCGCTTTTTTGCTGGAAGTCTTCTTCGCTGTAGCTCCCGAGGGTGTTGAGGACGTCGCTGCGAATCTGCTTTTTGGTTTCCTGTATCTCGTCCATGAAAATCTCCTGAGCGGGCAGTCTTTTATTACACAACCTTCGAAATATATAGGAAAATAATCAAAATGTCAATAGACAATAAACATTGACTATTGACAGATCGCTTGTTAAAACGCAGCGGTACCGGATGGGGCGGGCATGCGGGTGTGCCGGTGACGGCGCTGTCGCGGTGTGAAGACGCGCCCCGCCCGCAGCAGTTCTGAAGACCGACCGGCGCCGTCTTTGCCGGTTTCCAGACAGGAAGGACACCATGCTTGACATTCGATTCGTGAGGAAGAACCTGCCGCTGGTGGCCCAGGCCCTGGCCAAAAGGGGCACCGACATCGACCTGGCGGCTTTCGAGGCCGACGACGCCGCGCGTCGCAAGATCCTGCTGGAACTCGAGGACCTGCGGCACCGCCGCAACACGGTTTCGGACCAGATCGCGCAGTTCAAGAAGCAGGGCCGGGACGCCGATCAACTGGTGCGCGAGATGCGTGAAGTCTCTACCCGCATCAAGGCTCTGGAAAAGGGTCTGGCCGAAATCGAGGAGAAGACCGGAGCGGTGCTCATGAGCCTGCCCAACATTCCCCACGAATCGGTTCCCGAGGGTCGCGACGAGAGCGACAACCAGGTGGTCAGGGAGGTGGGCGAGGTGCCGCGCTTTGACTTCGAACCGTTACCGCACTGGACCCTGGGAACCCGGCTGGGCGTGTTCGACTTCGAGCGTGCGGCGCGCATCACGGGCGCGCGCTTTCCGCTTTACTTCGGTGCCGGCGCCCGCCTGGAGCGCGCCCTGATCAACTTCATGCTCGACCTGCACACCGGCGAACACGGGTACCGCGAAGTGCTGCCGCCCTTCATCGTCAACCGCGAGAGCATGACCCATACCGGCCAGCTGCCCAAGTTTGAGGAGGATCTTTTCGCCCTCGAGGGGTGGGATTACTTCCTGGTGCCCACCGCTGAGGTGCCGGTGACCAATATTCACCAGGGCGAGATCCTGGATGAGGAGCAGCTGCCCGTCTATTACACGGCCTACACGCCCTGTTTCCGGTCCGAGGCCGGCTCATACGGCCGTGACACCCGTGGGCTGATCCGCCAGCACCAGTTCAACAAGGTCGAACTGGTCAAGTTTGTGCACCCCGACAACTCCTATGACGAACTCGAGTCCCTGCTGGCCGACGCCGAGAGCGTCCTGCAGCGCCTGGAACTGCCCTACCGGGTGGTCAACCTGTGCAGCGGAGACCTGGGCTTTTCGGCTGCCAAGACTTACGACATCGAGGTCTGGATGCCCTACCAGGACGTGTATCGGGAAATCTCGTCATGCAGCAACTTCGAGGATTTCCAGGCCCGACGCGGGCAGATTCGTTTCCGCACCCGCGGACGCAAGGGGACGCGCCTAGTGCACACCCTGAACGGGTCGGGCCTGGCCGTAGGCCGCACCGTGGCGGCCATCTTTGAAAATTTTCAGCAGGCCGACGGCAGCGTCGTGATCCCCGCCGCGCTGCGGCCATACATGGGGGGCATGGAGAAAATCACGGCATGAAACCCGAGGACTTTCCCGAAGACCTCCGCGACCTCCTGATTCCCGAACCCGGGGGGCAGCTGGTGTACCGATGCATCGGGTGCGGTGCGCAGCACAGCATCGAGAACCTGCTTTACACCTGCCCCGACTGCCGGCAGGTGCTGCTGATCGAGGACCTGGCCTTCGGGCGGCTCGCGGCCGTGCCGGGGCACCGGTGGCGCCGGCTCTTCGATCACCGCAAGATGCTGACCCTGCCGGCCCTCAAGGGCATCTATCGTTTTCACGAGTTCATCGGGCCGGTGCTGCCGCTGGAGGCCGTGGTTTATCTTGGAGAGGGCGGAACGCCCATGGTGGAGGCCAACGCCCGCCTGCAGGAAATGGCCGGCATGCGCTTTTTCTTCAAAAACGACGGCCAGAACCCCAGCGCCTCTTTCAAGGACCGCGGCATGGCCAGCGCCCTGAGCTACATCCACTACCTTCTGCGCAGCGGGCGGCTCGAGAACGTGCTGGCGGTTTGCGCCTCCACCGGGGACACCTCGGCGGCGGCGGCCCTGTATGCCGCCTACCTGCAGCCGGCCATTCGCTCGGCCGTGCTGCTGCCCCGCGGCAAGGTGACGCCGCAGCAGTTGGCCCAACCCCTGGGCAGCGGCGCACGCGTGTTCGAGATCCCGGGGGTTTTCGACGACTGCATGAAGGTGGTCGAAGCCCTGTCGGAACGCTACCCCGTGGCGCTGCTCAATTCCAAGAACGCCTGGCGTATTCTCGGACAGGAGTCCTATTCATACGAGATCGCCCAGGACTTCGAGTACGACCTGTCGGACAAGGTGGTGGTGGTTCCCATCGGAAACGCCGGCAATATCACGGCCGTCATGAGCGGGTTCATGAAGTTCCTGCGGGCCGGCGTCACGGACACCCTGCCGCACATCCTGGGCGTGCAGTCCGAGCACGCCGACCCGGTGTACCGCTACTACGCCCAGCCGCCGGGCGACGGGCGCAGGTTCACCCCCGTGACCGTGCGGCCCAGCGTGGCCCAGGCCGCCATGATCGGAAACCCCGTCTCCATGCCGCGAGTCATCCGCCTGGCCCAGGACTATGACCGCCTGGCCGGCCGGCAGGCCGTTTCCTTCGTGCGTGTCAGTGAACAGCAGATCATGGACTGGCAGCTGACGGCCAACCGCAACGGGCACATCGCCTGCACCCACGGCGGCGAGTGCTTGGCCGGCCTGGTGGCGGCCCTGGAGCAGGGACTGGTGGATGCCTCCCACACGGCGGTGCTGGATTCCACGGCCCACGCTCTGAAGTTCGCCGGCTTTCAGCAGATGTACTTCGACAACCGCTTCCCCCCCGAGTTCGAGGTGGTCCCGCGGGCCGAGCTGGCCAATGCACCGCTGGCCGTGCACCCGGCCGAAGGGGTCCCCGTGCCGCGGCCGGGAAAACCGCTATCCGACCGGGACCTGGCATGCTTTGCCTCCGAGGTGGCCGAGCATATTGCCGGCGTACTGGGACTGTCCGTGGGGGACGCCGCCGATGACAGGCGGGATTGAAGCGGCGCACCCGCCGTGAACGCTTTGTCCGTGTGCCGCGAGAGGAGCCCTACCATGAAAAACAGGCGACTTGCTTTCATCGTACCGACGATCATGGCCCTGATCCTGGCCGCCGGCTGTGCGACCACCCCTGAGAAGGCCGATATCAGGAAACAGGCCGAGGCCACGCGGCGGGTGGGCGAGGCCTACATGCTGGAGCACAACTACACCACGGCCTTGAAGGAACTGCTCAAGGCCGAAAAGATGTACCCCGACGACCACATCCTGCAAAACGACCTGGGGCTGGTGTACAGCAAGAAGAAGCGGCTGGACCTGGCCATTAAACATTACAAGAGGGCCATCGCCCTGAAGCCCGATTTCGCACCGGCCATGAACAATCTCGGGATGGCCTACATCGCGAACAAGCAGTGGGACAAGGCCATTGAGACCTTCGAGGAACTGACCGGCAACCTGCTTTACGCTACGCCCCAGTACCCGCGCTTCGGGCTGGGCCTGGCCTGGTACAACAAGGGAGACTATCACAAAGCTGAAAAGTACTTCCGAGAAGCGCTTCAGTACTACTACGACGGGTACCGGAAGGATCCAACCTACATTTACACCTTGCACTGGCTGGGTCTCACCTACCTGAAGCTGAACGAATTGGACCGGGCCCAGCAGATCCTCGAGGAGGGCGTGCGCTACGCTCCCAGGCTGGCTATGTTCTACTTCGACCTGGGCAAGGTGTACACGGCCATGAAGAAGTACGACGAGGCGGAATATGTTTTCAGCAAGGTGATTGAACTGCAGCCTGACAGCGAGATGGCCCGCCAGGCGAAAATCGAGCGCAGCAAGGTGCGGGCGCTCAAGGCGGGATGATCGCCGTTGGGCGATGCCACGGAACGATGCATGGATTTACGGAAAACACCGCTGACACGCCCCATCTGGCTCGATGAGCGCAGCGGGCACGTGCAGGTGATCGACCAGCGGGTGCTGCCCCACCGGGAGCGCGTCCTGGACCTCAAGAACACCGATGACGCCATCGCGGCCATTCGGGACATGGTGGTGCGTGGCGCACCGCTGATCGGCATCACCGCGGCCTACGGCGTCTACCTGGCGCTGCGCGACGGCACTGCGCCGCTGGCGGACGAAGCCCGGCGCATCAAGGCCGCGCGCCCCACGGCCGTCAACCTGGCCTGGGCAGTGGACCGTGTGCTTGGCCGGCTCGAGGGGGTGAGGGACCCCGGCGAGAGGCGCGACGCCGCCCGCCGCGAGGCCGGCGAGATCTTTCGGCTGGAAGCAGACCGCTGTCGCCGCATCGGCATGCACGGTCTGCCGCTGATAGAAAAGATCAGCGCCGCCCGGGGCGGCCGCCGGGTGAACCTACTGACCCACTGCAACGCCGGCTGGCTGGCCTGCGGTCGTTACGGAACGGCCACGGCGCCCATCTACGCCGCCGCCGAGAGCGGCATCGACATCCACGTGTGGGTGGACGAGACCCGGCCCCTGAACCAGGGGGCGCGCCTGACGGCCTGGGAACTGGGGCAGCAGGGGGTGGCGCATACCATCATCACCGACAACGCCGGCGGACACCTCATGCAGCACGGCATGGTGGACCTGGTCATCGTGGGTACCGACCGCACCACCCGCTGCGGTGACGTGGCCAACAAGATCGGCACCTACCTAAAGGCCCTGGCAGCGCGCGACAACGGGGTGCCCTTTTACGTGGCGCTGCCGTCGAGCACCTTCGACTGGGACCTGCGCGACGGCGTCGCGCAGATTCCCATCGAGGAACGCGATCCCGACGAGGTGCGCTTCGTGCAGGGCAGCGAAGAAGGCCGCCTGACGCGTGTGCTGGTGGGCCCCGGGGACAGCCCGGCCGCCAATTATGCCTTCGACGTCACGCCGGCCCGCCTGGTGACCGGTTTCATCACCGAGAAAGGCGTCTGCGCGGCCAACGAGGCGGCCATACGGGCGCTGTTTGGCGATCGCTGACAGGTACCCGCTTCGGGTGTCCGATGGCGGCTGGACGGCGGCTATATCGGGCAGGATGGTGTATGATTCCGATGCACAGGACTGCCAGAATATTTTTTGCTGACAGCGGATTGCTGGCGGCTGACCACTTTTTCAGCAGCGGGTTGCACCTATGCTCAGTGACCTTGAAAAAAAGATTATCGCCCAGATCCAGGGAGATCTGCCCATTGTGCCCCACCCTTACCGGGAGATCGCCCGGCGCCTGGGCATCGAGGAGCAGCGGCTGCTCGAGGTCCTGCAGGACCTGAACCGGCGCGGCATCATCCGGCGTTTCGGCGCCACCCTGCGGCACCAGAAATCGGGCTTCGAGGCCAACGCCATGGTGGCCTGGCGGGTCGATGAGGAGCGGGTGGACGAGGTGGGGCAGGCCATGGCCGGCTTCGGCCAGGTGACCCACTGTTACCACCGCAACCCCAACCGTGACTGGCCCTACAACCTCTACACCATGATCCACGGGGCCGACGAGGGGGCCTGCCTGGAGACGGCCCGCCGGATTTCCGAAGCCACCGGGGTGAGGGACTACACCCTGCTGTTCAGCCGCCGCGAGCTCAAGAAAACTTCCATGACCTATTTTTCCCCCGACGACGAGAACGGCGTCGGCGCGGCCTGATTTCCCCGCAGCCGTTTTGACAGGCGCCGGGCGGCGACGCGTTTTGAAAAAAGACGTTCCTCACATCCTGCTGGTTAACCCCTGGATCCACGATTTTGCGGCCTACGATTTCTGGGCCCGACCCCTGGGGCTGCTCTACCTGGCGGCTTTCCTGCGCCGGGAGGGGCTGGCCGTCGGCTACGTGGACTGCCTGGACCGTTTTCACCCCCGGGCGCCGGCCGCAGATCCCGGAGCGCGCTACGGCAGGGGGCCCTACCGCAAGACGCCTATCGCCAAACCTCCCGGCCTGCGGCATATCCCGCGCACCTATTCGCGCTACGGCATCGATCCCGCCTGGCTGGCGGAGGACCTGGCACGGCAGCCGGCGCCGGACCTCGTGCTGGTGACCTCCATGATGACCTACTGGTACCCGGGGGTGCGCGAGACCATCGCACACCTGAAGGCGCATTTTGCGGACGTACCGGTCGTCCTGGGCGGCATCTATGCCACGCTCTGCCGGGATCACGCCCGCCGCCACAGCGGCGCTGATGCGGTGTTTGCCGGGCAGGGGGAGGGGCTGTTGCCGCAAATCCTGTCCGAGTACATCGGTTGCGGGAAGATGCGCGCCACGGACCCCGCCGACCTGGACGCCTATCCCTTTCCGGCCCTGGATCTGCAGCGCCGCATTGCCTTCGCGCCCCTGCTGACCACCCGCGGCTGCCCCTTCTCCTGCGCTTACTGCGCCTCGGGTGTGCTGGAACCCGTGATGCGCCGCCGCGGCACGGCATCCGTGATGGCCGAGATCCGCTACTGGCACGATCGCTGCGGTGTGCGCGATTTCGTTTTCTACGACGACGCCCTGCTGGTGGACGCGCCGCACCACGCCATCCCGCTGTTCGAAGCCATCGCCGGCAGCGGCCTGCGCCTGCGTTTCCACACCCCCAACGCGGTTCACGTGCGCGAAATTTCCCGGGACGTGGCGCGCCTGATGCACCGCATCGGCTTCCGGACCCTGCGGCTGGGCGTGGAGACCGCGGATTTCGGGCCCGACCGGCGCCTGGACGGGAAACTGGGACGGGAGGATTTTCGGCGGGCCGTGGCGCATCTGCAGGACGCCGGCTTTGCTTCCGGGCAGGTGGGCGCCTACCTGCTGGCGGGCCTGCCGGGCCAGCGCTGGCAGGAGGTGGCCCGCTCCATCGAGGCGGTGCGCGCCAGCGGGATTACCCCGGTGATTGCCCACTACACCCCCATTCCCCACACGGCCCTGTGGCCGGAGGCTTGCCGCTGCTCGCGCTACGATCTGGCTGCCGACCCGGTCTTTACCAACAACGCCATTTCCCCCTGCCGCCCGGGGGGATTTTCCTGGCGGGAGCTGTCCCGCCTGAAGCGGCTGGCGCACGCGTGAGACGATGCTCAAAAGCCACCGTGCAGCGGCTATTGCGTATCGGGTTCGTTGGGCTCGTTGGCCAGCAGGATGTCGATGATCCGGGGAATATAGCGGTCCGCCAGGCGCTTTTCAAAGCGGCAGGCGCCGGCGCCGCGGTGGCCGCCGCCGCCGAACTCGGTGAGCATCAGCCCCACGTTGACGCGGCAGCCGGGGTTGAAGATGCTGTGGCCCACGCTGACGGCCACCAGCTCGGGGTCCCGGCTGTCGTAGCGGATCTTGACGTTTACCACCGTATCGGGAAACAGGCAGTAGACCAGGAAGCGGTTGCCGCTGGGGGGGGCGGCCACGGGGCGCAGGTCGGTAATGGACACGTGCCGGCGGACCTCGGTGTACTCCAGCAGCAGCCGGCGGTAGACCTCGTTTGCGGCTACACTGCGGCGGCAGCGTTCGGCGACGACGTCGTCGTCCATGACGGCTTCGATGGGAAGGCGGCGCAGCAGGTCCACCAGACGGTTCCAGTAGGGCTCCCCTTCGGGATCGTTGCCGTCGATGGTCATGGAGAGCAGCACGTAGGGATATCTCTCCGGCGTCAGCACCTGTTGGCGGGTCAGCCGGGCGGCGTCGATGAGGTCGGCCCAGTGCACCAGTTCGTCGTAGTCGCGGTCGAATTTGCCCGCGTAGTAGCGGTAAATGACGCCGGCCGCCGAGGGCGCGATTTCACAGACACCCTTGAAGGGGCGGTCGGTGCAGTTGGTATAGTGGTGGTCGAACCACAGGGAGCAGGCCGGGTGAAAGGGCAGGTTGGCCAGGATGTCTCCGCTGCGGATTTCCGCCCGCCCGGTCTGCACCAGGCCCGGCTGGGTCCAGTAGATCGGTTCGCGGATATCTTCGACTTCGCTGAGCAGCACGGCGCAGACGATGCCGTCGAAGTCGGGGCGTGTGACGATTCTCAAGATATGACCTCCCTGTGCCGAAAACAGTCCACCAGGTGGTCGTTGACCATTCCGACGGCCTGCATGTAAGCGTAGCAGATGGTAGGGCCCACAAAGGTGAAGCCGCGGCGCTTCAGGTCCCGGCTCATGTCCCGCGATGCGTCGGTCTGGGCGGGGACCTGCTCCGGGCGGCGCCAGTGGTTGACCACGGGCCGGCCGTCGACAAAACGCCAGATGTAGGCGTTGAAAGTGTCGAAGCGCTCGCGGACCGCCAGCAGGGCGCGGGCGTTTTGCACGGCCGCCTCCAGTTTGCGCCGGTTGCGGATGAGGCCCGGGTTTTTCATAAGCCGCACGATGGCGGATTCGTCGTAGCGGGCGATTTTTTCGGGGTCGAAGGCGTCCATGGCGGCCCGGAAGGCGGGCCGTTTGCGCAGCACCGTGATCCAGCTCAGGCCGGCCTGGAAGGACTCCAGCACCAGGAACTCGAAAAGCCCGCGGTCGTCGTGCCGGGGCACCGCCCACTCCCGGTCGTGGTAGCGGATGTAGAGCGGGTCGTTCCCCGGCCAGGGACAGCGCACGCGCCGGCCCCCTGCTTTTGTCGGTGGAGAGTCTTTACAATTCCGGCACATGACTTATTATCTGTTGACAATCTCTGCCGCTGTTTTTTAAGGAGCTGTTATGGACCACGAACTGAGTATTCCCGAAGAACTCCAGGATATCTATGTGCGCCTGCTAAACGACGTCCCCGCGGAGCTTCGAGAGGATCCGTCGCTTCGCAAAATGATGCTGGTGTATCTTAAAATCGGCGGTGAGAACCTGGTCCGTCAGCACATTGAAATCGAGAAATTGCGCTTCAAGGACAGAACCCGCGTCCCGCAGCATCCCCTCGAACGCATCTGCCCCGACGACGTCGAGATGGACGAAGAAGGCGCCGAGGAAGCCGACGACGATCCGGATTTCGTCTGACGCCCGCCACCGGCCTTTGTCTGCGCACGCTTTATCCCCTCCTGCCGCCCCTCACCCACCTCTGCCGGGAGACCGGTGCTCCGTTTGCGGCGACGTTTCCTGTGGAAGCTTAATCCGGCGCGTGCGGACTGTCAATGGCCTTGACTTCTGGGGTGCAATCTGAGCAGATAACCGGGTGGTTCCAGACGCCTGCGGCCCGATTGCTGCGGCCGCACCCGCATTCACCCCCACAAGGCAGGAGGATGACCATGAAAGCCAATCGCATCTACAATTTCAATCCTGGTCCGGCGGCACTTCCCCTGCAGGTGCTCGAAGAAATCCAGGAGTCTTTTCTGAACTACGACGGTTCCGGGATGTCGGTGATCGAGATCAGTCACCGCTCTCCCTGGTTCGACGAAATCATCAACGATGCGGTGGCGCGTACCCGGCGGCTGCTGAAGCTGGGCGACGACTTCCATGTGCTTTTCATCCAGGGCGGGGCCAGTCTCCAGTTCGCCATGGTCCCCATGAACCTGCTGGGCGGCGATGACCGCGCCGACTACGTCAACACCGGCACCTGGTCCACCAAAGCCATCGCCGAAGCCCGCCTGCTGAAAAAGAATATCCGCGTACCGGCCTCCTCGGAAGACCGCGGCTTCAGCTACATCCCCGCGGACATCTCCTTCGACAGCGGTGCGGTCTATGCCCACATCACCTCCAACAACACCATCAAGGGCACGCAGTACGCCCAGTTCCCCGACACCGGCGGGGTTCCCCTGGTGGCCGATATGTCCTCGGACATCATGAGCCGGACCTTCGACGCCGGCCGCTTCGGCCTGATATACGCCGGCGCCCAGAAAAACATCGGGCCCGCTGGCGTGTGCCTGGTGATCATCCGGCGCGACATGCTGGAGCGGGTGCCGGACGGCCTGCCTTCCATGCTCAAATACACCACCTATGCGGCCAAAAACTCGCTGTACAACACGCCCCCCTGTTTCGCCATCTACACCGTTCAACTGGTGCTCAAGTGGCTGGAGGAGACCGTGGGGGGGCTGGAAAAGATGGAAGCCGTCAACCGCGAAAAGGCCGCCGTGCTCTACGATCTCATCGACGGCAGCGATTTTTACAGCGGCACGGCCGAGGCCGGCAGCCGGTCCCTGATGAACGTCACCTTCCGCATCGCGGAGGAAGCACTGGAGGCGCGTTTCGTGGAGGAAGCCCTGGCGGCCGGCCTCGGCGGGCTCAAGGGCCACCGTTCGGTGGGCGGGTGCCGGGCGTCGATCTACAACGCCACCGGGCTGGATGCCGTCCAGGCACTGGCCGAGTTCATGCGCGAATTCGAGCGCACGCGGGGGTAGTCAGGACAGATCGAACGCGGCCACCACGAAAGTGTGGTCCGAGGGGCGCGGCCGCAGCCGGGCCTGTCTGTCGATGCGGATGCCCGTGGAGCGGTCGGCCATGGGCGCGGTGGCGAAGACGTGGTCCAGGCGCCACCCCAGGCCGCGCTTGGCGGCGTTGGGGATGCGATAGTCCCAGAAGGTGAAGGCCTTTTTCTCGTCGGGGTGGTGCAGGCGATAGACATCCGTGAAGCCCCAGTCCAGAATATGCTGCAGGGCCCGGTGCTCGTCGGGGTGAAAGCCGGTGCTGCCGGCCAGGGCATCGGGGTCGTAGACGTCGTCGGCCGTGGGCGCCACGTTGATATCCCCGACCCACACCAGCCGGTCGCGGGGGTCGAAGTGGTCTTCGAACCAGGTGCGCAGGCGCTGCAGCCAGTCCAGTTTGTAGCGGAATTTTTCCGAGGCCGGGTCCTGGCCCTGGGGAACGTAGGTGTTGACGATGCGCACCCCCGCGACGACCGCCGATATCAGGCGGGTCTGCTCGTCGCCCGGACCGGGGGTAAAGCCCAGGGCCACTTTCTCCGGCGCCTGCCGGCTCAGCAGGGCCACCCCGTTGTAGCTCTTCTCGCCTTTGAAGGCGCAGTGGTAGCCGGCCGCCTCGAGGGGCTGGCGGGGAAAATCCGGGTCCTGTACCTTGGTTTCCTGGATGCACAGCACGTCCGGCCGGTTTTCTTCGATCCACTCCAGCAGCAGTGGCATGCGCGCCCGGATGCCGTTGGCGTTGAAGGTGGCGATCTGCACGATACGGCTTCCTTTCTCCATCGGTGCCCATGGCGACGTGCACCCTATCGGCATGGGTTTTACTTGACAGAAACGTGTACAAACAATAGTTAGACAATGAAGCAAAGTCAAACACTGAGCAACATAAACCACGTTCACCCACATGTAAAAGGAGGCCGGAAATGGACAAGATTTTGAGAATCGACATGGGGGCCGCGGGAGGGCCCAAGCTGACCGAAGAGCCTGTCGGCGAATACGCCGGTCTGGGGGGGCGTGCGATGACTTCCTCCATCG
>JAMOVG010000271.1 GCA_027061725.1 Desulfobacteraceae bacterium | reverse complement strand
AGACCGCGGTGCGCGTAGCGCAAATGGCGGCCGACGATCAGGGCAGCGCCCTCGTTCTCACGGCCCTTGCGGCCAACAAGCCGGTGCTGGCCGCCAACGACGGATTCACGCTGCTGGACCGCATGGCCAACCCGGCCATGGCCCGCGAGATGCAGCGTGTGCTGGAAAAGCTGGCACGCTTCGGCATGCAGCTGTGCGAGACGGAGCGCCTGGCCGAGCACTTCGAAAAGCTGACCCGCGGCACCGGCCGCGCCGGTTCCGCCGGCGAAAGCCACGGCCGACCGGATAGAGGCTCAACGGGCCGCCGCCTGATTTCGGCCGAGGATGTCCGGCAGGCCAGGGCGGCCGGCGCCGACCGCCTGACCTTGTCGGTCGGCGGCATCGTCACACCGCTGGCGCGCGACCTGGCCAGGGAATACGGCCTGCGGATCGTGTCGGCGGACGCGCCGGAGAAATGAAACCGGAGATGGCATGTTTTTCCATAACGTTTTCGTGGAGCCGAAGGCCGACGTTTCGGGTTCACGTCCACAATCGTCCAAACGCCTGGAGACCATAGTATGGCCGAACTGAGAGCCTTTTGTCACCTGGACCGCATGCAGCCGCAGTTCGCATCCCTGTTTGCCAGCTCATGCCGGGGATTCCTGTCCGTGGAGGGCATGGCGTCGCTTTTTGTGGAAGTACTGCCGGGGGTGGAGATCAACCGCCTGGCGGACATTTCCCTGAAGGTCACCAACTGCAAGCCCGGCGAGATGATCGTCGAGCGGCGCTACGGCATGATGGAGATCCACTCTTTCGAACGCGAGGACGTGCTGCACGCCGGACAGATGATCCTCGAGGAGCTCGGGCTGCGCGAGCAGGATCGGCTGGCGCCCAGCATCCTTTCGTCCAGCGTGATCCACAAGATCGATCCCTACCAGGCTGTCATCATCAACCGCAACAGCAAGGGCATGCTGATCCTGGGCGGGGACGACGTCTACCTGCTGGAGGTCACACCGGCGGCCTACTCGTCCATCGCGGCCAACGAGGCCGAAAAGCACTGCGACGTGCGGCTGGTGGACATTCGGTTCTTCGGTGCCGCCGGGCGCATCTACCTGGCGGGCAGCGAATCGGAGATCGAGGCCGCGGCCCGCAAGATCGACGAAACCCTGAAGGCCCTCGAGGGGCGAAAGCCATGAACACACGGGGTTACGCGGCAGCGGACAGGGCCGGCCACAGGCCGGCGGATTTCACGAAACAGCAGGGGAGGGAAGCATGCAGCAGGCACTGGGAATGATCGAGACCCGCGGCCTGGTGGGCGCCATCGAGGCGGCGGACGCCATGGTGAAGGCCGCCCGGGTGAAATTTCTGGGGCGCCAGAAGGTCAAGGGCGGCCTGGTGGCGGTCATGGTGAGCGGCGATGTGGGGGCCGTCAAGGCCGCCGTGGACGCCGGCAGCGCCGCCTGCGAGCGCGTCGGACAGGTAGTGTCGGTGCACGTGATCCCGCGGCCTTCCGACGACATTGATGCCGCCGTCCCCAAGCCGGCAGAGGCTGCGGCGCCCGCCGGAAACCGCAAGGCCCGGGGTGCAGGGGCCGGCGCCCGATCGAAAAAGGCCAGGCCGTCGGCGCGGCGTTCGAAGAAGTCCGGAAAGTAACCGCGCGAAGCACGCAAGCGGCAGAATGGGAGTATCCGCATGGCACCTGTTTTCATATTCGCCGAGCAAGTCCGGCAACTGGTGAGGTCCGGACAGAAGGAAATCGAAGTTCCCGAGGGGGCCCGCATCTCTTCGGCGGCCGCCGACCTGATTCGGGAGCACGGCATTTGCGTCAAAACGGTCGCCCCGGGCAAAAGCGTTCCCGCCCCTTCGCCGGAGGAAAAATCCGCCGCTCCGGCGCCGGAGCGGCGGATTTTTCCTCCG
>JAMOVG010000270.1 GCA_027061725.1 Desulfobacteraceae bacterium | reverse complement strand
GGAACTGGTGCAGCTCCCAGCCGTCGCCTTCGCCGGCCTTGGCCGGCGCCAGCAGGTTGCCCCAGGTGCGAATGCCGCCCTGGAGATAGGACACGTCGTTGTAGCCGCACTTTTCCAACACCTCGGCCACGTACTTGGCGGAACTCTCCTTGGCGCACACGATACGGATCTTGCGCCCCTCGGGAACCAGCGCCACGCACTCGTCTTCAAGTTCCTGGAAATCGTAGTACACGATGTTGAGCATCTCAATGGGGTAGGGGCCCTCGATCTTGAAGCGTTCGAAATCGGTGGTGTTGCGCACGTCCAGCAGGATGAAATCTTCGCGCCTGACCAGCGCGTCAAAAAGCTCTTCGGCGGTGTACGACGGGATGGACATAAAGTTTCCTTTCCTCAAATCAGGGATTTTTCATGGCCTTTCGCGGGCACTTTCGACGCCGGTGGTCACAGTCGATACGGGTGTGGCCAGGGCTGCCGTCGCCCTATAGGGGAAATTTATAGAGTAAATGTCCTTTTTTACGATATTACACGTTAACATATTACACGATCGGCGATCGTCAATCATTTTGCCCCGATTTGAGAAAGCCCTTGAAAGCCGGCCGTGTTTGGCCCTATCCTGAACACCGTGCGTATCCTCTGGCTGATCATAGCGGTCTATGGCCTGGTGGTGCTGGCGGCCTGGACGCTGCAGTACCGTCTGCTGTATTTCCCGGAGCGTCTCCCGCCGGACGACCTGCGCCGCCGAGCGGCCGCCGCGGACCTGGGCTTCTGGGCGCAGGAGGGCGGCGATTACCGCGGCCTGCTGCGCGAGCCGGCCGGTGACTGCCGGGGCACGGTGCTGGTGTTTCACGGAAACGCCGGTTCGGCCGTGGACCGTTCCTATTACGCCGATGCCCTGGTACCGTTGGGCTACCGTGTGATCCTGGTGGAGTACCCGGCCTACGGCGGCCGACCGGGCAGGCTGGGTGAAGCCGCTTTCACGGCCGACGCCCGCGAGAGCATCTCTCTGGCCCATACACAATTCGGTGATCCCCTTTTCCTGTGGGGCGAATCCCTGGGCTGCGGGGTTGCCGCGGCGGTGGTCTCGGATGCCATCCGGGGGGTCGTGCTGCTGACGCCATGGGACTCGCTGACAAACCTGGCCCGCAGCCTGTATCGCTTTCTGCCCATCGGTCTGCTGCTGCGCGACCGTTACGACACGGTGGCCAACCTGCGGGGCTATCCCGGCCCGGTGGCCGTGATCATGGCCGGACGCGACGAAGTGATTCCCAACCGCTTCACCAAAAATCTCTACGAATCGCTTGCATCGCCCAGGCGAATGTGGGTATTTAAAGAGGCGGGCCACAACAGCTGGCCTTCGGATCCCGGTCTCGCCTGGTGGCGGGAAGTGATGGCTTTTGTCGACACCCCCGAATTGCCAACCCCTGCTGAAAATTAGCGAAAAATACCGATATCGACGGAAACTGGTAGCGCCGCATGAACGACGTACAGAAGAGAATTCTGGTGATCGACGACGAGAACCGGCAGCGAACCCTCATCCGGGAACTGCTGGAGAAAATGAACTACAGCGTGACCGCCCTGGACAGTGCCGAGGAGGCGCTCTACCACCTGGAAACGGTCCCTTACCCCGTGATCATCACCGATCTGAAAATGCCCTGGATGGACGGCGTGCAGTTCTGCCGCCAGGTCAAACGCAAACACCCCCGTACCATCATCTACCTGCTTTCGGGTTATGTCGACGCCTACGACCAGGAAAAGCTGGCCTCCGGCGGTTTTGACGCCATCTTTCGAAAGCCGCTGAAACCCGGCATGCTGGAAGAGGCCCTGGCGGCCGTTTTCGAGCCGCCTGCCGACGGGGACGACTGAGCCCCGGATCGTCCGGCCGCCTTCAGCGGGCTTTTTCCGTACGAATCAGCTGTACCGCCAGCAGCGATACCAGGCTCATGGCCGCCCCGGCCAGGAAGGGTATGCGGTAGTCCACCATCCAGAGCAGTCCGCCCAGCGCCGGCAGCACCACGGCGGCGATGTGGTTGATGGTGAAGCCCACCGCCATGGACGGCGCAATGTCGCGTGGATCCCCGACCTTCTGGAAATAGGTGCGAATGGCGATGGAGAAGTTGAAGAAGATGTGGTCCAATACGTAGAGCCCCGCCACCAGCCACTTGGACTGGGCCGCGGCGTAGGCCGTGAAAACGAAGATCAGACTGGCGTACTCCAGCGACAGCACGCGACGCTCTCCAAAGCGGATAATGGCCCTGCCAATCAGCGGGCTCAGGAAGTAGTTGACGGCGTTGTTGAGCACGAACAGCAGCGTGATTTCCTGCACCGTGCAGCCGAAGCGTTTGACCAGCAGGAACACCGAAAAAACAATGAATATCTGCCGCCGGGCACCGGACATGAAGGTCAGAAAGTAGAACAGCCAGTAGCGCCTGCGAAAGACCATTTTCTTGCGCTGGGGCGCGATGTTTTCGTGGGTGGGACGTTGGCAGAAGCCCCAGATGCCCACCGCTGTGATCAGCACCCCGGCCCCCAGGTAGATCTGGGTGTAGGACAGCAAAGAGGAAACCACGTAGATGAGCAGACCCACCACGATGCTGGTAGCGGCCGCCATGCTGCGCTGCTTGCCGAACACCCAGGGGGCGGTCTCTTCTTCGAAGTACTGCAGCGTCAGGGACTGGTTGGTGGTCTCATAGTAGTGAAACCCGAAGCTCATCACCAGAGTGGTGACCATCAGTCCCGTGTAGGTGGGAAACAGGCCGGTGGCACCCACGCCCACCCCCAGGAACACGATGGACAGGGCCGAGAGGCGGTGCTCGCGCATAACCAGGTAGACGTAGACCGCCAGCAGCGCGAGGAAACCCGGCACCTCGCGCACCGACTGGATGACGCCTACCTGGTCGCCCTGCAGCCCGGCGACCTCCACGGCGAAGTTGTTGAACAGCGTGCGCCAGGCCTGCAGGCCGCCCATGGAAGCGATGGTCAGCACGATCAGGAAGCGGTACATGGGATCCCGGCGAACTTCCGCTAGGCTGCGGCTCATTTGAAGGGCCTTCCCCACTTTTCAGCGAACAGGATCTGGTCCAGGGGCTTGCGGCTGCGCTTGCGGGCGACCTCCCGCCTGGGGTATCCCACCGCCAGCAGCGCCGATACCCTGATGCGGCCGGGGATGTCCAGGATGCGGCGCACCTTTTTGGTGGAAAACCAGCCGATCCAGCAGGTGCCCAGCCCCAGTTCGGTGGCCTTGAGCACCATGTGCTCCATGGCGATGCCCAGGTCGATGCGGTAATACTCGATGCCCGTCACGCGCGCCCCGATGCGGTTGGCGATTACGTCCAGCTGGGAGCAGCCCACCATCACCAGCGGCGCCTGCACCAGCCACTTGTTGGGGATCACCGGGCGCATGGCCTCGCGGCACAGGCGCTCGATGGTCACGGAGTCGGTCACGGCGATGAAACGCCACGTCTGACTGTTGCAGGCCGACGGCGCCGCCCGCGCGGCCTCGGCCAGGGCCACTATATTCTCGCGGCCCACCGGTCGGGGTTCGAAGGCGCGCGTCGACATGCGCCGGTTGATGATGTCGTCGAGGGTCGTCATGGGTCGGACCTCCACTGGTCAAATGACCGGCAGCATACCAGCCCCGGCCACCGCAATCAAGACGGACGGTCTCGATTGTCGGAGGCGTCGCCATGAGGCCTTTTTCTATGCGCGCAATCCATGCCTGCAGCCGGACCCTCCGGGCCGGGCAATGATAGACCCGGACAGCAAAGGTGCCCACAGCACGCATGCCAACAGCCGCCGGCGATCGTCCTGTTTCGATAATGCTTTATCCGCGGCTCGGCAGGTGATATAATAGGAAAATGACCGGAAACCTTCTGGAACCCGTTTGCGGGCAGCTGCCCGAGGAGCTAACCCAGAAAATCGTGTCCGCAGGTCGGGTGCGCATCGAACGCATCGTCTCTAGGGGCCACACTTCCCCGCCGGGCTTCTGGTACGACCAGCAACAGCGCGAGTGGGTGGCGGTGCTCGCCGGCCGGGCGCGCCTTCGTTTTGCCGACGATGACCGCATGCTGGAGATGGGGCCCGGTGACCACGTACTCATCGAGGCCCACCGCCGGCACCGCGTGGAGTGGACCGATCCGCAGCAGGACACCGTCTGGCTGGCCGTGTTTTTCTAAATATTTTTCAAAAGCAGTATGGATCCACAGGGCCGAATGGACAAGGGGTCGGTCTTTTGCGCAACCACCAAACAGAGGTAGACAACATGCAGGAGCAGAACACGAGCGGTGACCGGTTCCTGGCCGCACTGACGGTGGGCCTGATTATCGCCTCCCTGTGGATCTTTTCCCCCTACCTGAACTACCTGCTGGTGGCGGCGGTGCTGGCTCTGGCCACCAGCCACGGCTACAACGCCCTGGTGGGCGCCATCGAGCGGTCGGCGCTGCCCGACTGGATCAAACGCCGCAGTCGGCTGATCGCCGCCGGCCTGTTCACGCTCTTTTTCCTGCTGCTGATTTTCGCGCCCCTGCTCTATTTCGCCTCCGAGACCTACAACCAGGTCGTGGCGCTGGACATTGTGGCCATCAAGCAGACCATCCTGGCGATGATCGACAAGGCCCAGGCTTTTCTGGACCGCATCCCGCTGCTGCAGGACCTGATGGCCAAGTTCAAGGCCCGCGGCGGCTCCATCGTCAACGGCGCCACCATCGAGGCCGTGCTGCGGGGCGCCCAGAAGGTGGCTGCCGGCGCCGGCGGGCTCTTCGGCCAGGTGGTCTGGATCCTGGTTTTCTATTTCCTCTTCAACCTTTACGGCTGGCAGATCCTGAACTTCGCCGCCGTGGTCATGCCCACCAGCCTGGAGCAGGAGAAATACCTCTACCGCGAGTGCTCCGGCACGGTGGCGGTGGTCTTTTACGGCACGCTCTTCAACATGTTCGCCCAGGGGGTGGCCTTCGGCATCCTGATGGCCTTCGTGGGCGACCACAACGCCCTTTACCTGGGGGTGCTGGCCGGCTTCTGCTCGGTGATTCCCATCATCGGCGCCGCCCTGGTCTACGTGCCGGTGACCGCTCTGGAGCTGTTCGCCGGCAACTGGGTCAACGCCATCGTCGTCCTGGCTTTCGCTTGGGTGGTGATGGGCTTCTTCATCGACAACATTTTGCGCATGGTGTTCATCGGCCGCCTCAAGAAGGCCTTCGGCTTCGAATACATGATGAACGAGATCCTGATCCTGCTGTCCATCCTGGCGGGCATCGCCACCATCGGCTTCTGGGGGCTGGTCATCGGGCCCTCGGTCATCGCGCTGACCCTGGCGGCCGCCAACCTCTACAGCGCCCTGAGCGACGAGGTGGGCCACGAGGGAATTCTGCCGGAGAAAGAGGAATAAAGGGGCTTTTCGCCGCAAGCCGCCTTGACAAAACAGCGGAATTGAACCGGCCGCGCCGGATTTGCCTGGAGAGGGGAAAAGGGGGGTGGTTTATGGCCTGTACGTTGAGCCGGGCACAGATCGATCGCACCATCGCCTTTCACGGCCACTGGTGCCCGGGGCTGGCCACGGGCGTGCGCGTGGCCGAGTGGGTGCTGACCCACCTGGGCCGCGCCGCCGACGAAGAGATCGTGGCCGTGGTGGAGACCGACATGTGCGCCGTGGACGCCGTCCAGTACCTGTGCGGCTGCACCTGCGGCAAGGGCAACCTGGTGCACCTGGACTACGGCAAAAACGCCTTCAGCTTCTACCGCCGCTGCGACGGCCGGGCCGCCCGCCTGGTGAGCCGGCCGGATCTTTTCCCGGACATACGAGGCGCCCTGGGTGAGCTTAACCGCAAACGCCAGGAAGAAGGGCTCACCGGCGAAGAGCAGCAGCGTTTCCGGGACCTGCGTGCCGAACTGACCGAGCGCATCATGGCCGCCGGCTTCGAGGAGCTGTTCGCCATCGGGCAGCCGAGCCTGCCCATGCCGGCCACGGCCCGCATCCTGGACAGCCGCATCTGCGACGCCTGCGGCGAGGCCGTCATGGAAACCCGCACCCGTCAAAAACAGGGGAAAACCTTCTGTATTCCCTGCTTCGAGAAGCTTTTTTCGTCCACCAAAACCGCGAAAGAAACGAAACAGAACGGGTGACCATCGGGTTGCCGGCATCATCGGCGCAGCGCTTCTGACAGGGCCCCGCTGGGGGCTTGAAAAAATATGGAGGAACAACCATGCCGTCTCTCAAAGAAGAAGCCATCAGGGCTATTTCCAGCATGCCGGAACCGGTTGATATCGATGACATCATGTACCGGCTGTATGTCCTCGACAAGATCCGGAAGGGTCGGGATGCCTCCCAAAGAGGCGAAACGACTTCCCTCGACGATCTGAAAAAAGAAGTCGAACAATGGTAAAATGGACCGCTCCGGCCAGGACGGACCTGAAGAAAATCTTCGCTTACATTGCAGAGGACTCGCGGTATTATGCCCGGCAGGTGGTTCAGAACATCGTGGAGAGAACAGCCGCATTAAGTGATTTTCCGGAAATGGGACGGGTTGTTCCGGAGCTTAACGAAGAGAGCGTCCGGGAGTTGGTGATTTATTCGTACCGGCTGGTTTACGAGGTAAAAAATCAAGACGTGGAGGTTTTGGCTATTATCCACGGCAAGCGCGATTTCTCCAGGGCCTATGGCAAATAAACCCCCAACAGATACAGGAAACAAGGAGGTTCCCGTGAAAAAATCATTCGGCGCCCAGACCCTGATTTTCCCCACGCCGGTATGGTGCGTGGGATCCTACGACAAGGACGGCAAGCCCAACGTCATGACCATCGCCTGGGGCGGTATCTGTTGCTCCAAGCCCCCGGCCGTGACCATATCGCTGCGCAGGGCCACCTACACCTACCACAACATCATGGCCCGCGGCGCCTACACCATCAGCGTCCCCTCCCATGAACAGGCCCGGGCGGCGGACTATTTCGGCATGGCCTCGGGCAAGCGCGAGAACAAGTTTGAAAAGGCGGGGCTGCGGCCGGCAAAAAGCGACCTGGTGGACGCGCCCTATGTGGCGGAGTTCGCCATGGTGCTGGAATGCCGCGTGATGCACACCTACGAGATCGGCCTGCACACCCAGTTCATCGGCGAGATCCTGGACGTCAAGGTCGACGAGGCCGCCCTGGACGAAAACGGCAAGCCGGACATGGCCAAAGTGGCGCCCTTTGTCTACGCCCCCGAACTGCAGCACTATTTCCGCATCGGTGACGCCGTGGGCCCGGCTTTCAAGATCGGCAAAGAATTGTTTTGACGGAGGCGGTCAGGTGTCTGCCACGGAGCGGTAACGGCGGTGCGGGTGGCTGCACGGTGGTTGCAGAAATAAGAAAAGGGGTTGCGCCGTTTAACGCAACCCCTTGATTTTTCTGGTAGGCGGTGCAGGATTTGAACCTGCGACTTCTACCGTGTGAAAGTCTTTTTGTAGTACTCATAACTGTCTTG
>JAMOVG010000269.1 GCA_027061725.1 Desulfobacteraceae bacterium | reverse complement strand
CGGTGGTTTCCTTCTGAACCGAGCGTTTCGGCCATCGGAAAGGGCTGCATTGGAAAACGCGAAAATCGCTCAGCTCAGGTTCCACAAACGCCCGTGGACATGGGTGGCACGGTGCACGGCATAGGCGATGCGTTTGGCCGAGGCCTGCGCCATGACCTGCCGCGGATCGTGTCGGGTCAGGTCCGCCAGTTCCATGAGCACTGCTTTTACGGATTCGGCCAGGGCGACGGTGTTGTAGCCGCCCTCCAGGGTGAACACTAGTCGGCCGCCACAGCAGGCCCGGGCCGTCTCCAGGAGGCTGCGGGTCATGGCCGCGTACCCCCCGGCGGTCATGACCATGCCGCCCAGGGGGTCGTCGCGGTGGGTGTCGAAACCGGCGGAAACCAGGATCAACTGTGGGGAAAAGGCCGTCGCCAGCGGCCGCAGAAGCCGCTCGAACAGGGCTGCGTACTCGGCGTCGCCGTAGCCGCCGGGAAGGGGGATGTTGACGGTGTAGCCTTCGCCGCGGCCGCGCCCGGTTTCGGTGAACAGGCCCGTGCCCGGAAAAATCCGCCGCTGATGGATGGAGAAGTACAGGACGCTGTCGTCGTTTTCAAAGAGATGCTGGGTGCCGTTGCCGTGGTGCAGGTCCCAGTCCACAATCAGCACCCGCTCCAGCCCCAGTCGACGGCGGGCGAAAGCGGCGGCCAGGGCCACGTTGTTAAACAGGCAGTAGCCCATGGCGCGGCTTTTCTCGGCGTGGTGCCCCGGCGGGCGGGTCAGGGCGAAGGCCGCGTCCAGCCGGCCTTCGACCACCTGTGAGACGGCCTCCAGTAGTCCGCCTGCGGCCTGCAGGGCGGCCTCACAGGATTTCGCCGAGGTGAAGGTGTCGCGTGTCAGGGCGCAGACTTCGCGGTCGGCTGTGGCGCGGATTTTTTCCAGGTGGCGCGCGGTGTGCACCAGCAGGATTTCTTTGCGCTTCGCCCGGCGGGGTGCGATGAGGGTGAGTCGCCCGGTCAGATCCCCCTGGTCCAGGATAGCGTAGACCGACTTCAGGCGCCCGGGGCTCTCGGGGTGCCCCTCGGGGGGCCGGTGGCGCAGGAAAAGCGCATCTCTGACAATGCCGACGGTCTTCATGGCCGGGCGGTGCCTCCGGCTTCTTCGGGTACCACCAGCACCGCGCAGGGCGCATTGCGCAGCACGGTTTCGGTGGTGGACCCCAGCAGCAGTTTGCCCAGTTTGCCGTGGCGCCGCGCCCCCACTACCACCAAGGTGGCGGCCGTACCGCGGGCGTATTCGCAGATGGCCTCTGCAGCCGGTCCGGGCCGCAGGGCGGTGACCACGTCCACACGCTCTTTCCCGAGGGGGGCCGCCAGGTCCCGCAGCTTGTGGCGCAGCTTTTCCTGCAGGATCTCCTGGACCTGCCAGTAAGGGGCCTCGGTGGGATTGACCAGTTGCTCGTCCACCGGCGCCTTGACGGCGTGAAACAGGTGCAGTTCGGCGGCAAAATCACCGGCCAGCCCCAAACCCAGCAGTTGGGCCCGTCGCCCCCGCGGGTTCAGGTCGCAGGCCAGCAGGATGCGCCGGAAAGTTTCGCTGAGGTAGACGGGCCGACGGCCGGGGGCTTCGCCCGGCGGCAGAACCAGCAGCGGCGCTTCCAGCTGCCGGGCCAGACGCTCGATCAGGGTCCAGCGGAAGATCTTGCGCAGGGCCGGCAGGGAGTGCCGGCGGGCGATGGCCAGCTCGACGCCGTAACGGCCGGCGACGCGCACTGTCTCCTCCACGGGCTCTCCCCGGGCCAGCACGGCACGCCACGCACAGCGGTGTCCCCGCATGAACCCCACCAGCCGGCGGTAGACGTCTTCCCGGATGGCGGCGGGCGCGTTTCCCAGGTTCAGTTCGTCGGTGCCGGAAAAGGTG
>JAMOVG010000268.1 GCA_027061725.1 Desulfobacteraceae bacterium | reverse complement strand
AGGAGGCCTCCCACGGACAACCCGATCAGCAGGGCCAGTCCGATCAGTTCAAAGGTGAGCGGAAACCGCTCCACGATGAGTCCGCTGACCGAGGCTCTGGCGTGCGCCTCCTTTTCGATGGACTTCATCCCTTCCGTGCCTTTTTTGGCCATATCCATGCGATGGGCCGAGGATCCCCCCACCGATTCGCCGACGCCGCCATGCTTGCTGCGAAAAAAGGACTGGCCGAAATCACCGCCCACGGCCTTCTGGATAAAATCGACGAACTGAAGGACCACCGGTTTGTCCAGTCCGAGTTCCTTGCGCAAAGCCTCGACAGCGCTTTTGGGCGCGGTTCCGGACACCATCATCCGAACAGGGTCTCCGGGAATCACCCGGATCAACACGAAGATGATGAACGTGACGATGAAAACTGTAAACAAGGCCCTGATTATCCGTTTTAATAAAAACCAGCTCATCTCGTCCCCTGTAAAGTGAAATGCCTGCAAATGCGATTGGTCGCGCTGGTAAGCGGTATATGGCCGCCTTTAAAAGCACTAAGTGTGCCAGAGGCAAGCATCCTCTTCGATTACAAGTAATAATATATAGTTATCTGCACGACGAGACTTTCCACGGCGGCAACAAAAGCCTGTTTTTATCACTTCTGGGAATGCCTGATTCTTATTTTTAAGAATCCGTGCGCCGACGGTATCCCTTGGCAGGGGCTCATTTTTTGCCCCTAGAAGCCGGCACCCCGTATGCCGGTGGTTGCCCGGGATCGCCCCCTGGCGGTGACCGGTTCACATTGCAACCGATTCAATGGTATGGTATTTGCCTTGCTACGCTGAGGGGGGATTGCCACGGCACCCATGCACGGCGCGTCCGCAACGTCCCGGCCGTCGGCTGCCGGGCGCCAGGATGCACCTTTTTCGTCATTTCACCAAAAGCGATGCCATGAACCAACTGCCACCCGAGAAAAGCCGGGGCGACATACTGGTCGTCGACGACAACCTCAACAACCTGAAAACGCTTTCCAGCCTGCTCAAGGACAACGGGTTTTCCGTAAGGGGATCGCTCAACGCCCAGTCGGCGCTCATGGCCATCGAGGCCGTCCCTCCCGAGCTGATCCTGCTGGATGTCCTCATGCCTGATATGGACGGATACGACCTGTGCCGAAACCTGAAGGCCGACCCCGCCACCTGCGATATTCCCGTCATTTTCATCAGTGCCCTGGAAGAGGCCGACAAAAAAGTCGAAGGCTTTCGGGCCGGCGGCGTGGATTTTATCACCAAGCCATTCAACGTGGAGGAGGTGATCAGCCGGGTGACCACCCACCTGCGCATCGGTCAGCTTCAGCGCCAGCTGGAAAGCTATACTAGGTCCCTGGAAGAAAAGGTGCGCCAGAGAACCGAGGCGCTGGAGGCCAGCCGGGAGCGCTACCGCCGACTCGTTGAAGACCTGCCGGTGGGGCTGTTCCGATCCGAGCCCGGACCGGAGGGCCGTTTTCTGATGGTCAACACCGCGTTTGTGGACATGTTCGGCTACGATTCGGCGCAAGAAGTGCAGGGTCTGCCGGCTGCCCGGCTGTATCCCGACAGCCGACAACGCGAGGCTTTCTCGCGGGAATTGATCCAGCGGGGATTTTTAAGAAACAGGGAAATCCAGCTGAAACGACGGGATGGATCGACCCTCATGGCCTCCGTCACGGCCCATGCCATCCGCGACGCCAGTGGTCGAACCATGTACTTCGACGGCCTGGTCGAAGACATCACCGACCGCAAGAAACTCGAAAACCAGATGCAGCGTGTCGCAAAGCTCGAAGCCATCGGGACCCTCGCCGCCGGCTTTGCGCACGACTTCAAGAACATGCTGGCCACCATTTTAGGCAACACCGATCTGGCCATTATGCAGCTTTCCCGCGGCGAACCCGTAGACGAT
>JAMOVG010000267.1 GCA_027061725.1 Desulfobacteraceae bacterium | reverse complement strand
CGGTGCGCGCGAGTGCCGCCCTCACCGAGGACGAAGCGCTCCGGAAAAATGTCATCGACTTCGTGGCCCGCGACATACACGATCTGATGCGGAAAATCAACGGCCGACCGGTTGCAGGAAAGGGGACACTGCGGCTGGACGGCGCGGTAATCAAGACTTTCGAAGAGAGCCTGCGGACCCGTATTCTGCGGCGTATCGGGGATCCCAACATCGCCTATATCCTGATGATGATCGGCCTGGCCGGCTTGTATTTCGAACTTGCCCACCCGGGGGCCATCTTCCCCGGCGTGGTGGGCGGCATTGCCATTATCCTGGCTTTCTTCGCCTTTCAGACCCTGCCGGTCAACACCGCCGGAATGCTGCTGATTCTGCTGGCGGTGGTTTTCTTTATCCTGGAAATCAAGGTGACCAGTTACGGATTGCTGAGCCTTGCCGGTGTCGGGGCGCTGCTGCTCGGTTCGCTGATGCTGTTTGATGAAGGCCCCTCGGGTCTGCGGGTGTCGCTGCAGGTACTGGTGCCCACCACCGGTGCCGTTTCGGTTTTTTTCATGGCCGTGGCCGCCCTGGCTTTCAAAGCCCACCGCGCACGGCCGCGCACCGGAAAACAGGGGCTCATCGGAGAGGTCGGTGTCGTCAAGCAGGCGCTGGATCCAGAGGGTAAGGTGCTGGTGCACGGCGAGTTGTGGAAGGCCCGCGCGGCCGACAGGGTGCCGGAGGGGGCCCGGGTGCGGGTGGTGGGTGTCGAAGACGGTCTGCAATTGGTGGTGGCACCGATGGAGAACAACAGGAAGGAGTCGAAATCATGTACGGACTGATCGTGATCGTGGTGCTGGTGGTGCTGTTCCTGGCCACCTCGCTGCGCATTCTCAACGAGTACGAACGGGCGGTGGTTTTCCGGCTGGGGCGGGTGATCCATGCAAAGGGACCCGGCCTCATCATTCTGATTCCGGTGATCGACAAGATGGTGCGCGTCAGCATGCGCCTGGTGGCCATGGACGTCGACCCGCAGGACGTCATCACGCGCGACAACGTTTCGGTGAAGGTCAACGCCGTCATCTATTTTCGGGTCGTCGACCCGGTGAAAGCCATTGTAGAAGTGGAGAACTATCAGTACGCCATCAGCCAGCTGGCCCAGACGACGCTGCGCAGCGGCTGCGGACAGGCCGAGTTGGACGAACTGCTTTCGGCACGGGATAAGATCAACTCCCACCTGCAGGAGATTCTCGACACCCACACCGACCCCTGGGGCATCAAAGTGGCCACCGTGGAGCTGAAGCACATCGACCTCCCCCAGGAAATGCAGCGTGCCATGGCCCGCCAGGCCGAGGCGGAAAGGGAGCGGCGGGCCAAGGTGATCAACGCCGACGGCGAGTTCCAGGCGGCCGCCAAGCTTTCCGAGGCGGCCGAGATCATTCACACCCACCCCATGGCGCTCCAGTTGCGATACCTGCAGACCATGCGCGAGATGGCGGCGGAGAACAACACCACCACTATATTCCCCTTTCCCATGGACCTGTTCCGGCCGCTGATCCAGTCGCTGGATAAGCGTGAGAAGGCGGCGGCCGGGGACCCGCCACCCAAATAAAGACGCCCGGCGCAACAGGCGACTATTGACAGCGCGGGCGAATGTAGTCTAAATACGAACGTTTTATGAACGACCGATCGATCTGAAACCAGTGTTGCCCGGTCCCACGGGCCAATGCAACCCACAGAAAGGAGTTTTGCCGCAAATGGGTGGAAAAAAGAAAGAGGCCAAGGAGAAGCCCCTCGATAAGATGACGGCCAAGGAACTACGGGAGGTCGCCAAGGAGATTCCGGAAATCAGCGGTGTTTACGGTATGAACAAGGAGGAACTGCTCAGCGCCATCAAGAAGGCCCGCGGGATCGCCGAGGATATCACCAAACGCACCAGTGATTCT
>JAMOVG010000266.1 GCA_027061725.1 Desulfobacteraceae bacterium | reverse complement strand
TACACCTACGAGCGCCCCTCCTACACGGGGCTGGTGTACCCCACGGACTGCTACTTTCCCTCCTGGACGATCCCCGAGGACCACGTCGTGACGCGCTCGGCGGTGGCCACCTACAAGTCGCTCTTTAACAGCGAGCCCCGTGTGGACAAGTGGACCTTTTCCACCAATGGGGTCTCCATCATGGGCATGTTCGGCATCCCCTGCATCGGCTTCGGTCCGGGCAAGGAGGCCGAGGCCCACGCTCCCAACGAGAAGACCTGGAAGGCGGACCTGGTGCGCTGCGCGGCCTTCTATGCGGCCCTGCCGCTGATGTACCTGGCGCAAAAGGGGACCTAATCCATGCCCGGCAAACTGGCATTCATCGCCATCGGCGGCAATTCGCTCATCAAGAGCAAGGCCCACCAGAGGGTGGAGGACCAGCACCAGGCCATCCGCGAGACCATCCGCAACGTGGCCGACCTTATCGCCCGGGACTACCGGGTGGTGATCTCCCACGGCAACGGTCCGCAGGTGGGCTTCATCATGCTGCGCTCCGAGGTGGCCCGCCGCGAAACCGGGCTGCACCTGGTGCCGCTGGTCAACGTGGTGGCCGACACCCAGGGCTCCATCGGATACCAGATCCAGCAGTCGCTGAGCAACGAGCTGGCCCGCCGCGGCATCGGCGGGCTGTGCGCCACGGTGGTTACCCAGGTGGTGGTGGATCCCGACGACCCGGGCTTTGCGCACCCCGCCAAGCCGGTGGGCGAGTTTTACGACGCCGAGCAGGCGGCGGCCATTCGCCGCCAGTACCCCGACTGGACCCTGGTGCAGGACGCCGGCCGCGGTTTCCGGCGGGTGGTGCCGTCGCCGCGTCCGCTGGAGGTGGTGGAGGAGCCGGTCATCGAGAGCCTGCTGCGGCAGGGCTTCCACGTGGTGGCCGTGGGCGGCGGGGGCATCCCGGTAATCCGCACGGCCGAGGGGTTGCAGGGCGTGGACGCGGTCATCGACAAGGACCTGGCTTCCGGCATGCTTGCCGCCCGGCTGGGCGCCGAGCTGCTGATCATCTCCACGGCCGTGGAGCAGGTGCTGCTGAACTTCGGCAAGCCGGGCGAAAGGGGCATCTCCCGGATGACCGCCGCCGAGGCCCGGCGCTACATGGAGGAGGGGCACTTCGCACCGGGCAGCATGCTGCCCAAGGTGCAGTCGGCCCTGGGTTTTCTGGCGGCCGGCGGAAAAGAGGTCATCATCACGGCCCCCGACTACATCCACCGCGCCGTGGTCGACGGCCGCGGCACGCACATCGTACCCTGACGGCGGCGGTCGCTGTTTTCAACACCGCCGAGCGAAAACGAAAAAGAAAGGACACACGTATGGATACCGTCAAAATCAGAGCACTCATCGAAGATCTGGCACGGCTGGACTACCAGGGCATGTACCTCGACGATTTCCTGCTCACCTGGGAGAAAACCGACGACGAGGTGCAGGCCACCTTCCTGGTGGCCGAGATCCTGCGCGGACTGCGGCAGCGCAACATCTCGCCGCGCATCTTCGACAGCGGCCTGGGCATCTCGCTGTTCCGCGACCAGTCCACACGCACGCGCTTCAGCTTCGCCAGCGCCTGCAACCTGCTGGGGCTGGCGGTGCAGGACTTCGACGAGGGAAAATCCCAGGTGGCCCACGGCGAGACCGTGCGCGAGACGGCCAACATGATTTCGTTCATGGCCGACGTCATCGGTATCCGCGACGACATGTACATCGGCAAGGGCAACGCCTACATGCGCGAGGTGGCCCGGGCGGTGCAGGCCGGCTACGAGGAGGGCGTGCTCGAGCAGCGCCCGACGCTGGTCAACCTGCAGTGTGACATCGACCATCCCACGCAGTCCATGGCCGACATGCTGCACCTGATCAACCATTTCGGGTCGGTGGAGAACCTGCACGGCAAAAAGATCGCCATGAGCTGGGCCTACTCGCCGTCCTACGGCAAGCCGTTGTCGGTGCCCCAGGGGGTCATCGGGCTGATGACGCGCTTCGGCATGGACGTGGTGCTGGCGCACCCGCCGGGCTATGAGGTGATGCCCGAGGTGGAGGAGATCGCCAGGCGCAACGCCGCGCGCAGCGGCGGCAGTTTCTCCCGGACCAACGACATGGGCGAGGCCTTCGAAGGCGCCCACGTGGTCTACCCCAAGAGCTGGGCGCCGTTCGCGGCCATGCAGAAGCGCACCGAACTGTTCGGCCGCGGCGACCACGACGGCATTGCGGCCCTGGAAAAGGAGCTGCTGGCCGAAAACGCCGAGCACCAGGACTGGGAGTGCACCGAGGCGCTCATGGCGCGCACCCACGAGGGACGCGCGCTTTACATGCATTGCTTGCCGGCGGACATCAGCGGCGTAAGCTGCGAGCGCGGCGAGGTGCAGGCCGGCGTGTTTGAGCGCTACCGCGTCGAGCTGTACCGCGAGGCGGGCTACAAGCCCTACACCATCGCCGCCATGATCCTGCTGAGCCGCAAGGTCCACCCCGCCGACACCCTCAGCGCCCTGCTGAAGGCGGCGGCCCCACGACTGCGTTGAGCGTAGGCCCGCACCGGCCGGGAAACCGGCCGACCTCCCGGCCCCGGCGCCGGGGAGGCAAGGAGCAAAACCATGATTACCTTCGAACTCAACGGGCGGCAGACGACCTTTTCCGGCGACCCCGGGACCTCCCTGCTGAATTTTCTGCGGCTGGAGCAGGGCATCACTTCGGCCAAGGACGGCTGTTCGGGCCAGGCAGCCTGCGGGGCCTGCCTGGTGGAGGTGGACGGCAAACCGGCGCTGGCCTGTTCGACCCCCATGAAACGCGTCGCCGGAAAGCCGGTGGTCACCATCGAGGGCTTTCCGGAAAAGGTGCGCCGCACCCTGGGCCGCGCCTTCGTGGCCCGCGGCGCCGTGCAGTGCGGCTTCTGCACGCCCGGCATGCTGGCGCGGGCCAGGATCCTGCTGGAGAACAATCCTGCGCCCAGCCGCGAGGACGTCGTGCGGGCGCTGCGGGCCAATGTCTGCCGCTGCACGGGCTACGTCAAGATCGTCGACGCCATCCTGGCGGCGGCCGAAGCCCTGCGCGAGGAGCGCGAAATCGACTGGGAGCGCAGCACCGGCATCGGCCACTGCTACCCCAAGGTCGAGGGCTATGAAAAGGCCCTGGGGACCAGCCCCTTCATCGACGACATGCATTTTGACGGCATGCTCTACGGCGTGCTCAAGTTCAGCGAACACCCCCGGGCGCGCGTGCTGCGCATCGACGCCTCGCGGGCACTGGAGCGGCCCGGGGTGGTCCGCGTGTTCACGTCCCGGGACGTGCCGGGCGAGCGCGTCCAGGGCATTCTGGTCAGGGACTGGCCCATGCTGGTGGCCGAGGGCGAGCAGACGCGCTGTATCGGCGACGTGCTGGCGGCGGTGGTGGCCGAGAGCGAGGCTGCCGCCCGTGAGGCCGCGGGGCTCATCGAGGTGACCTACGACGTGCGCGAGCCGCTGACCGACATGCTGGCCGCGGCCGACAGCCCGGTGCGCGTGCACGCCGGCGGCAACCTGCTGAAAAAGACCGTCGTCCGGCGCGGCGAACCGGTCGAAGAGGCCTTCGCCGCAGCGGCCCACGTGGCGGAGGGCGTCTTTGAAACGCCCTTCGTGGAGCACGCCTTCCTGGAGACCGAGGCCAGCATTGCGCTTCCCGACGGCGCGGGCGGCGTGAGGGTCTACTCCCAGAGCCAGGGCATCTTCAAAGACCGCCTGCAGATCGCTTCGGTGCTGGGCATCGCCGAGGAGAAGGTCAACGTGGTGCTGGTCTCCGCCGGCGGCGGCTTCGGCGGCAAAGAGGACCTCACCGTGCAGCACCACGCCGCGCTTTACGCTGCGGCCCTGCAGCGGCCCGTCAAGGTCAAGCTGACCCGCGGCGAGTCCATCCGCATGCACCCCAAGCGGCACCGCATGCGCATGGACTACAAGCTGGCCTGCGACGCGGCGGGGCGGCTTACCGCGCTGCGGGCGCGCATCGTGGGCGACACCGGGGCCTATGCCTCGGTGGGCGGCGAGGTCGTGGCGCGCACCGGCACCCACGCCGCCGCGGCCTACCACGTGCCCAGCGTGGACGTGGAGGCCTGCGCCTACTACACCAACAACCCCCCGGCCGGGGCCTTCCGCGGGTTCGGGGTCAACCAGTCCAACTTCGCCATGGAGAGCCTGGTGGACGAACTGTGCCGCAAGGGCGGTTTCGACCCCTGGCAGATGCGCTACGACAACGCCCTGGACAAGGGGCGCATGACCACCACCGGCCACGTGCTGGGCGAGGGCGTCGGGCTGCGCCAGTGCCTGGAGGCGCTGCGGGCGGACTACGAAAAAGCCGACTGCGCCGGCCTGGCCTGCGCCATCAAGAACTGCGGCATCGGCAACGGCCTGGAGGAAGTCAGCGAGGTGCGCATCCGGGTGACGGCCCCCGACCGCGTCGAGATCCACCACGGCTGGACCGAGATGGGGCAGGGGGTGCACACCGTGGCCCGCCAGGTGCTGTGCGAGGTGGCCGGGCTGGACGACACGGTGGACATCGCGGTCTCGGCCGCCACGGCCGAAGAGGCCATGGGCGGCGTCACCACGGCCAGCCGCGGCACCGTGCTGCTGGGAAACGCCGTCATCGCCGCGGCGCAGAAGCTCCAGCGGGACCTGGCCGGCAGCGCGCTCAAAGACCTGGTGGGGCGCGAGTACTTCGGCCGTTTCGTGGTGGACTGGACGACGCCCCACGACACGCCGGGGCGCATTGTCAGCCACTTTTCCTACGGTTTTGCCGCGCACCTGGCCGAACTGGACGACAGCGGGCGCGTCCGGCGGGTCGTGGCCGCCCACGACGTGGGCCGCATCATCAACCCGCTGCTCTTCGAGGGCCAGGTGGAGGGCGGGGTGGTCATGGGCATGGGCTACGCCCTGAGCGAACACCTGCCGTTAAAGGACGGCCGGCTGACCTCCGAGCGCATGTCCAGACTGGGCCTGCTCAAGGCCAAAGACGTGCCCGAGATCACGGTCATCGGGGTGGAGTGCCGCGACCCCGTGGGGCCCTTCGGCGCCAAAGGGGTGGGCGAGATCAGCACCATCCCCATCGCCCCGGCCATCGCCAACGCCTTCTGCCGCTTCGACGGCCGGCGGCGCTACCGGCTGCCCCTGGCGGCGCCGGAGAAGAAAAAATCATGAACCGGAGATTGCTGTCATGACACTTTACCTGAAAAACGCCGTGTACCTGGACTGGCGCAGCCGCGAAGTTTCCCCCACCGACCTGGCCGTGGACCCCGGACCCGACGGCGGCGTACGCCCGGGAGCCGTCGTTCCGGCGCAGGCGCAGCGGGGCGCCGACGACCGGGTGCTGGACTGCGCCGGCCGCCTGGTCACGCGCGCCTTCGCCTGCGGCCACCACCACATTTACTCCACCCTGGCGCGCGGCATGCCGGCTCCGGCAAAAACGCCCACCAATTTCACCGAAATCCTGCAGTACGTCTGGTGGCACCTGGACAAGCGCCTGGACCTGGAGATGATCGAGGCCAGCGCGCTGGCCGCGGCCATCCACAGCGCCAAGTGCGGCGTAACCTTCATCATCGACCACCACGCCTCGCCCTTCGCCATCCGCGGTTCGCTCTCCGCCATCGCGGCGGCCTTCGACCGCGTGGGCGTCGGCCACCTGCTGTGCTACGAGATTTCCGACCGCGACGGCCGGGGGCCGCGCGACGAGGGGCTGGCCGAGACCGACGCCTACCTGTCCGGCGGCGGGCAGGGGCACGTGGGCCTGCACGCCTCCTTCACGGTGGGCGACGACCTGCTCAAGGCCGCCGTGGAACTGGCGCAGAAGCACGACACCGGCATCCACATCCACGTGGCCGAGGACCGCGCCGACCAGGACGACGCCCTGGAAAAGTACGGCCTGCGGGTGGTCGAGCGCCTCGAAAAAGCCGGCCTGCTGGCGCTGCCGCGCTCGATCCTGGCCCACTGCATCCACCTCTCGGAGCACGAACGCGCGCTGGTCAGCGGCTCGGGCGTGTGGGTGGTCCAGAACGTGGAGAGCAACCAGAACAACAACGTGGGGCTCACCGGCTACGGCTGGATGGACGGCCGCGTCGTGCTCGGCACCGACGGCATGCACTGCGACATGCTGCGCAGCGCCCAGGCCGCCTTTCTCTGCGGCCAGGCCACCGAGGGACTGGGCTTTGACGCCGCGTATGCGCGTTTCCGGGCCGTCCACCACTACCTGCACGACTTCGGCGCCCGCGGCGACGGAGACAACAACCTGGTGGTGCTGGACTACGACGCGCCCACGCCGCTGACGACCGAAAATTTCCTGGGCCACTTCGTTTACGGGCTCGACGCGCGCCACGTGCGCCACGTGGTGTCCCAGGGGCGCCTGATCGTGGAGGACGGCCGCGTGACCACCGTGGACGAAGACGAGGTGCTGGGCCATGCCCGCGAGATGGCGCACAGGCTCTGGGACAAAATGTAACCACGGCGTTCGCCGCCCAAGACAGGGAGACGCAAAATGAAAAGCGACATGTTCTGGTGCTGTGACATCGAAACCCTGCTTCGCTGGATCATCGACGAGGAAAAGCAGGGGCAGGTCCTGGGGATTGCCCGGGAGCATTTTTTCGTTCCCCGGGCGGAGGACCCCTTTCGCATGCAGCGCTACGGGCGGGAGCTGGAGACGCCGCTGGGGGTGGCCGCCGGCCCGCACACCCAGCTCTCGCAGAACATCGTGGCCGCCTGGCTGACCGGCGCGCGCTACATCGAGCTCAAGACCGTGCAGGTGCTCGACGAGCTGGAGGTCACCAAGCCCTGCATCGACATGGCCGACGAGGGCTACAACTGCGAGTGGTCCCAGGAGCTGAAACTGGACCAGTCCTTCGACCAGTACCTGGACGCCTGGATCCTGCTGCACATCCTGCGCGACCGCTTCGGGTGGGGGACGACCGACGGCCCCGGCTTTATCTTCAACATGAGCGTGGGCTACAACCTGGAGGGCATCCAGAGCCCGCCGGTGCAGCGCTTCCTGGACCGCATGGCGGACTGCGGGGCCGAAAAGCAGGAGAAGATAGAGCGGCTGGCCCGCTGGTACCCGCGGGTGCGCGAGATCGACATCCCGAACCGCATCTCGGACAACATCACCATTTCCACCATGCACGGCTGCCCGCCCGACGAGGTCGAGAAGATCGGCCGCTACTTTGTCACCGAGCGCCGCCTGCACACCACCATCAAGCTCAACCCGACGCTGCTGGGGCCCGGGCGGCTGCGCGAGATCCTCAACCGTCGCCTGGGTTTTGAGACCACCGTGCCCGACCTGGCCTTCGAGCACGACCTGAAGTACGAAGACGGCGTGGCGCTGATCCGCGCGCTGCAGGACGACGCGCGCAAAAGCGCTGTGGCCTTCGGCGTCAAGCTGACCAACACCCTGGAGACGCGCAACGAGGAGCAGAACCTCCCGAAAAACGAGCAGATGGTCTACATGAGCGGCCGCGCCCTGCACCCCATCAGCATCAACCTGGCCGCGCGCCTGCAGGCCGAGTTCGA
>JAMOVG010000265.1 GCA_027061725.1 Desulfobacteraceae bacterium | reverse complement strand
ATTTCCGCGGAACGAACGGATCTGGTAATGTTCAACACGGCAAGGAGTTGTGCATGAAAGAGGAAATGAAACAGGCCGGCCGCCGGCATTTTCTGAAAATCGCCGCCACTGCCGGCGCGGGACTGCTGCTGTCCACGGGGGGGCTCACAGGGGACGGCACCCGGGCCGACGCCGCCGAAACCGCCGTCGGCACCGTGCCCACGCGCCCCTTCGGCAGAAGCGGCGTGCGGGTTTCCATCCTGTCGCTGGGGGGCATGTTCGACATTCCCTCCAACCAGTTGCTGCTCAAGCAGGCCCTGCGCTGGGGCGTCACTTACTGGGACACGGCCGACTGTTACGGCGGCGGCCGCAGCGAGAAGGGCATCGGCAAGTTTTTCAAACGCTACCCCGAAAAACGATCGCAGGTGTTCCTGGTGACCAAGTCCGACAAACGGGACCCCAGGGGCATGACGCGCCTGCTGGAACGCTCCCTGGAGCGCCTGCAGACGGACTATATCGACCTGTATTTCCTCCACGGCGTGCGCCGCATCAGCGAACTCACCGGCGCCACCCGTGCCTGGGCCGAAGAGGCCAAAAGGGCGGGCAGGATCCGGCTGTTCGGCTTCAGCACCCACAGTAATATGGAGGCGTGCATGCTGGCGGCGGCCAGGCTGGACTGGATCGACGGCATCATGATGAAATACAACTACCGGCTCATGCACGAACCCAGGATGAAAGCCGCCGTGCAGGCCTGCGTGGCGGCCGGTATCGGCCTGACCGCCATGAAGACCCAGGGCGGCGGGGTGGTCACGGCCGCCACCGAGAGCGAGCTGCGCGTGGCCGGGCACTTTCTCAAGAAAGGCTACACCGGTTCCCAGGCCAAGCTCAAAGCGGTGTGGAAGAATCCCCACATCGCCAGCATCTGCTCCCAGATGCCCAATATGGACATCCTGATGGCCAACACGGCCGCCGCCATGAACACCACCGCACTTTCGGCCGCCGACATGAACCTGCTGCGCCGGCTGGACCGTGAGACCGCCTCCACCTACTGTGCCGGGTGCGCCGACATCTGCGAGGCATGCTTGGCCGCCGCGGTGCCGGTAGCCGACATCATGCGCTATCTCATGTACCGCCGCAATTACGGCGACGCGCAGCGGGCGGCGGCGCATTTCGCGCGGCTGCCGCGGAAAGTGCGCCGCAGACTGACGACAACCGACTACCGGCCTGCCGAGAAGAGATGCCCCCGGAGGATGCCTATCGGCCGGCTGATGGCCGAAGCCGCCCGGGAACTGGGCGACGGCCGCATCAGGAGTTAAAACGTGGAACCCGTAAAAGGCTATCTGGAGAAAATGGAGCGCGGCTTCGGCTTCCTGCGCGCGGTGGAGAAAAACTTTCAGCCCGACCCCCGGGACCCGTTTGTGCCCGCCAACCTGATCCGTCGCCACGACCTGCGCGAGGGCGCCCTCATCGAGGGCCGCGGCGAGCCGGGTGACGGCCGCAAACGGAACCTCAAGCTGGCCGCCATCGAGCACATCAACGGCATCCCGCTGGCGGACTACGCCAACGTCGCCCTGCTGCAGGACCGCGTCAGCATCAGCCCCGACGAGCGCTTTGTCCTCACCCAGGGGCCCGACGACATACTGGGCCGGGCCCTGGATCTCATCGTGCCCATCGGCAAGGGCCAGCGGGGGCTGATCATCTCGCCGCCCAAGGCCGGCAAGACCACCATCCTGAAGCACATGGCGCGCTCCATCCTGCAGAACCACGAGTCGGTGGCGGTTTTCGTGCTGCTGGTGGACGAGCGGCCCGAGGAGGTGACCGATTTCAGAAGGTCCCTGGAGGAGGCGCACGTACTGTGGTCCTCCTCGGACCAGAGTATCCGTCAGCAGATGCGCATGACAGGCCTGGCCATCAATGCCGCCATCCGATACGCCGAGGCGGGCCTGGATACCGTCATGTTCATCGATTCGCTCACCCGCATGGCCAGGGGGTTCAACGTCACCACCCGCAGCCACGGGCGCACCCTTTCGGGGGGATTGGGGGCCAACGCCATGCAGGTCCCGCGGCGCATCTTCGGCGCCGCCCGCAACCTGGAGGGCGGCGGCTCGCTGACCATCATCGCCACCATCCTGGTGGACACCGGCAGCCGCATGGACGACGTCATTTTCCAGGAGTTCAAGGGCACCGGCAACATGGACCTCGTCCTGAGCCGCAAGTGCGCCGAGCACCGCCTGTGGCCGGCCATCAACATTCGCCAGTCCGGTACGCGCAAGGAGCACCTGCTGCTCAGCGCAGACGAACTCAAGGAGGCCGTCGAGATCCGGCGGCGGGTGTCCTCCCTGGACGAAGTCGACGCCCTGGCCGCCCTGCTGGAGTATCTGAAATCGTAAAGCCTCAGCGCGCGGGGGCGGCCGTTTTGCCGTCCATGGCCGCGGCCGCCAGCCGGCCCACGGCGGCCAGGTACTCGGCAAGACCCTGCTGCAGGATGTCGTTGTGGTTGGCGCCCGGGATCTTCAGCAGTTCCCGGCGGGCGGACGGGCAGGCATCGTGGAGGGCCTGGCCGTCGCCGAAGGGGATGATGTGGTCGTGTTCGGCGTGGATGACCAGCAGCGGCTTTTCCCAGGCGGCGATTTTTTCGAGGTTGGAAAACCCGGCCTCCTCCCGGAAACCGATTTGCCGGGGGTCGATTCCCAGGACCTCCAGCAGGGGGCCGGCGTAGGCGAAACCGCTCTCGATGATCAGCCCGTCCAGTTCGTCGCCCCGGCGTGCCGCCAGCTCCAGCGCCGAAGCGCTGCCCAGGGAGCGGCCCATGACCACCAGTGGCCCGAGGTAGCGCCCGTCCCGCAGCCAGCCGGCCACGAAGGTCAGCACCCGGTGGCAGTCGGCCATCATGGCGGCCACGCCCGGTGTCCCGCTGGACCGCCCGTAGCCGCGGTAGTCCACGGCCAGAAAGTTGATCCCCAGACGGTTGTAGAGCGGCCCCAATTCGTCGTAGTCGGCCACGATTTCACCGTTTCCGTGGAAATACAAAATGTTGGGCGCCATCGGGTCGGCCATGTAGAAGCAGGCGCCGACCTGCGCGTCGTCGTCCACGGGAATACCCAGGTCGACGGCGCCCGGCGGGGGCCGTCGACCGGCCGGTTCGGGGCGCGGGTGAAACAGGCGCGACAAAATCCAGGGCTGGTCGAGAACGCTGTAGTCGGGGGCGTTGTCCATGGGGGATAACCTCCTGATCGTATTCGGTTCATCAGCGGGCGTTTTCACCCTAGACTATCTTCAGGCAGGGGACATTGTCAAACGTGGGGGCCGTCACAGGGCAACCGCAGGTAAACAGCGCCCGGCATGGTTGATGCCGGGGCTTTTCATGGGTCGCATGCCCATAGGCTCGAGGGGCGGGCAGGTTTCGGCTGTGCGCAGTTGGAGAACCGGCGGGAAAAAGATGCGCAGGCCGGCGCTCCTGCTGCAATCCATTATCGGGGTGTTTGGAGAAGACAGCATCCGGTCAGACAAAGGAGTGAAACCATGGAGCAGCGCTTTGTGTACATGACCGCCGGCAGCCGCGGGGAAGCGGCCGCCATCGGCCGCAGGCTGGTGGAGGAGCGGCTGGCGGCCTGCGTCAATATCCTTTCGCCCATGCAGTCCATCTACCGCTGGGAGGGCCGCGTCGAGGAGGCCGAAGAGGCCGTCATGATCGCCAAGACCACCGCCGGCCGCCTGGAGCGCCTGATCTCGCGGGTCCGGGAACTGCACTCCTACGACTGCCCCTGCGTGGTGGCCTGGGAGATCACCGAGGGCCACCCGGACTTTCTCGACTGGATCTCCGCGGAAACCGCTTGACTCAGTTCCGGCTGGGCACGATGAAATCGAAGTCCGTGAAGTCGTCGAATTCCGGGTAGACGTAATTGCTGTCCACCAGGTCATCGTCCAGTTCGCGGAAAAAGTAGGCCTCGCGCTGGCGGTCCGGTGTCACCGAGGCGGCGTAGGGGGAGCGCCGGGCGCCGCCCCAGCGCAGGGAGCGCGTCAGGATCAGTTCGTCCCTGGCGCGGGTCATGGCCACGTAGAGGATGCGGCGTTCCTCTTCCTCGTCGTCCTCGCGGCCCAGGCTGCGCATGTGGGGATACATGCCCGGCTCCACCCGGATGAGGTAGCATACGGTGGCCTCGGTGCCCTTGGCACCGTGAACCGTGGTGAGGGTCACCACGTCGTCCTCCTCCAGGCGCTGGCTCTCGGTCACCGAGACGGGATCTAGGGTGTAGGTTTCCAGGAAGGCCATCAGGCTGCGGTGCCGCTTGGCCAGCCGCGCCAGCAGGTCGAAGTCGCGCCGGCGGTTCTTCCAGTTGCTGTAGCGCGTCTTGAGCGTCGGCTCCAGATAATGGCCGGCCTTCATGATGGTGGCCGGCGGGTCGTTCCAGGTCTCCACCACCGTGGTGATGCCCTCCAGCACGTCCCGGCGTCCCTTGAGGCGCTTTTCCAGCATTTTCAGGGCGTCCTGAATGTCGTAGAGTGTTTTGAGCTCCTTGATCAGGCGGGCCGCCGTGGCGTCGCCGATGCGCGGCCAAAGGGTCAGGTAGCGGGCCCAGGCCAGCTCATCGCGCAGGTTGAAGCAGGCCCGGATGAGGCCCAGCAGGTCCTTGACGTGAGCGGCCTGCAGCAGGCTGACGCCCCCGATGAAACGGTAGGGGATCTTTTTCTCCACCATGAAGGACTCCAGCGAACGGGCGCCGTAGCCGGTGCGCGTGATAATCATGTGATCGGACCAGGCGGCCCCTCCCTCGTGGCGCTCGATGAGGTCGCCGGTGATCCAGCGGGCCTCCTCGAAATCGTTTTCGAAGTCCAGCAGGCGCGGTTTGCTGACGGTGCGCCGCACGGCGGTCAGACGCTTGCCGTACTGGAGCGGCGATGTGTCCAGCAGCCAGTTGGACAGGTCCAGGATGCCCTGGGTGGAGCGGTAGTTCTCCTCCAAGCGCAGCACCGTGGCGTCGGGTACGCGCTCGGTGAAGGCGTGTACGTTGCGGAAATCCGCCCCGCGGAAGGCGTAGATGCTCTGGGCGTCGTCGCCCACGCAGAACAGGCGGGCGGGGTCCCGCAAAGCGTCCAGGATCAGCCACTGCAGCGGGTTGGTGTCCTGCATCTCGTCGACCAGGATGTGGTCGTAGAACCCCTTGATGCGGCTTTTCAGGGCCTCATCCTCGTGCAGCCGCCGGGCGAAAAGAAACAGGATGTCGTCGTAGTCCAGGTAGCGGTTGAGCCGTTTGCGGCGTTCGTAGTCCCGGGCCATGAGGCGGATTTTTTCGATGGTCTCCTCGTCGAAATCGGTGTGCTGCTGGAGGTACTCCGACACGGGCTGGTTGGTGTTGCGGGCGTAGGAGCACAGGCTGACCAGCTCCGAGGCCCGCGGCAGCTGTTCCCCCTTTTTGCGGTAGCCGCCGCGCACCAGCTTCATGAGCTGCACCTGGTCGTCGCGGTCGATGACGGTGGCGTCCTGGACCCCGAAATCGCGCGGCATGCGGCGCATGGTGTACAGGCAGAAGTGGTGGAAGGTGCCCGCCATGAGGGGGATCTTCTCCTGCCCGGTGAGCTGTGTCAGGCGCTGCACCATCTCGCGGGCCGCTCGGCGGGTGAAGGTCAGCAGCAGGATGCGGGCCGGGTCCACGCCGCTCGTCATCAGATGCGCGGCACGGGCGATGATGGTGCGGGTCTTGCCGGTGCCCGCGCCGGCCAGCACCAGCACGTGTCCGCCTTCCCAGGTGGCCGCCGCCCGCTGCTGGGCATTGAGTTCGAATGCCTCCTTCAATGCTACCCTCCCTGACCGTTTAGGGTTGCCGGTCGAATTTCCCCCGCGGGGAAACAGTCGCCCTAAAATTGCACACCTCGCCACGCATTTCAACAATCTCCCGGGCCTTTTGGCGAATTGGCCATGGACGAGGAACCTTTTTTCCGCTCCTTGGACCCCATCCGACAATGCCCTCGGTTAATACTCCCTGCCAGGCATGAAAACCATCCGAAGTGAACCACAGCGAGGAGGGAAACCATGAACTATCGATTCATCGACGGACTGCTGGACGGAGTGTGCATGATCATTCTGACGGCCCTGGCCGCCATGCTGACGCTGGCCGCGGGCATGTAGGCTGCCGGTCGCGGCGGCTCCCCCCACGGTGGGCCGTTCTATACGGCTCCCGGAAAACAGGCGTGAAAACGGTTGACAGTTTCCGGTGGACGGTTCAAAGTTGACTTTCCAACCGGAAACGCTTTTCCAAGGAGAGCCGCTGCATGCGATACGCCGACATCGACCCGGCCCTGTTCGTGAACAATCGCGCCCGGCTGATGGAGATCCTGCCGCAGGACGCCGTCGCCGTGGTCAACGCCAACGATGTGATGCCCATTAGCGCCGACGGCACCTTTCCCTTCGTGCAGAACCCGGATCTCTTCTACCTGACCGGCATCGACCAGGAGGAGACCGTCCTGGTGCTGTGCCCGGGAGCGCGGGAGGCCCGGCTGCGCGAAATGCTCTTCTTGAGAAAGACCGACGACAAAATCGCTCTCTGGGAGGGACAGCGCCTCACCCGGGAGGACGGGCGCCGCGTCTCGGGCATCCGCACGGTGCACTGGACGACCGAGTTCGAGGGCCTCTTCCGGCAGCTGGCGGTGGCGTCCGGCGCCATCTGCCTGAACAGCAACGAACACCTGCGGGCCGCCTCGCCGGTGCAGACCCGCGATATGCGTTTTGTCAACTGGTGCCGGGAGAAGTTTCCCCTGCACCGCTACGAGCGCCTGGCGCCGCTCATGCAGCAGTTGCGGGTGGTCAAGACGTCCGAAGAGGTTGCGCTCATCCGCGAGGCCTGCCGCATTACCGGTGAGGCCTTCAGGCGCCTGCTGGGTTTCGTCCGGCCGGGGGTCTGGGAGTACGAAATCGAGGCCGAGATGCTGCACGCTTTCGTGCGCAACCGCTCCCGTAGGCCGGCTTTTGCCTGCATCGTGGCCTCGGGCCCCAACAGCTGCGTGCTGCATTACGTGCGAAACGACCGCCAGTGCCGTGACGGTGAACTGGTGCTGATGGACTTCGGGGCCGAGTATGCCAACTACGCCGGCGACCTGACGCGCACGATTCCCGTGGGCGGTCGCTTCACCCCCCGCCAGCGCCAGGTCTACGAAGCCGTGCTGCGGGTGTACCGGGGGGCCATGGCCATGCTGGTTCCCGGCACGGTGCTGGACGACTACCAGAAAACGGTGGGCCGCCTGATGGAAAAGGAGCTCATCGACCTGGGACTGCTGGACGCCCGCGCCGTGAAGGAGCAGGACAGCGAGGCGCCACTGTACAAGCAATATTTCCCCCACGGCACCTCCCATCACCTGGGCCTGGACGTCCACGACGTTGGCGACCGGCACCGCCCGCTGGAAGCCGGTATGGTGCTCTCCTGTGAGCCGGGGATCTACATCCCCGAGGAATCCATCGGGATACGCATCGAGACCGACGTGCTGGTCACCGACCAGGGGCCGGAAGACCTGATGGCCGATGTTCCGGTGGAGCCCGACCACATCGAATCGCTCATGAATGCGTAGCCGCATCGGACGCATCGGTTTCCATGCGGACGGGCCCGGGCTGTCATAATTTGCCAGAGATTTTGACAAATATTGTCAAGATCCGCCTGCCCGGCGCCGTGGACCGCCCGCCGGTGCCGGCCCGACAGGCCCTGACCCGGCACACCCCCACCCACCCGGCGGCCGGTGGAGAAATTGTCGGTCTCATCTGACCGGCGACACCCCCGCCTTCCTTTTTTCTTTATTTTCCTTATAGTTAAGGTCCGTTGCGGGCCCCGTAGGCAATGGCTGCGCCGGCCTTTCCGTCATCGGCGGGTATTTCGTGCTGCTGTCCGTCGGGTTGGCCGCCCTGTGGCACCGGTCGTCGGCGAAACGATGGCACGATTGTTGTAACCCTGCTGTGTCAACGTTCGATCCGTGTTGAGCGCGGCTCACCGTAAAGCGCCCCATTCAGGTGTTCTGGCCCATGGCAAAAATGAGTAGACAGGAAGCTTTCGGCATTATCCGGGCCATCGCCCGGGAAAAGGACCCTTATACGGTCACCCAGGACTCCCGCAACCGGCCTGAAAACAACCCCGAGACCATTCGCGCCCTGTGTGTCGTGGTGGCGTGCCTGCTGGACGGCAATATCCCCCGCAACCTCCCGTCCGATGACGGCAAATACAGCGCCTGCACCTTCAAGCGGCCGCTGAACGAGTACCTCAGCCGTCTGGAGCGGGAAGCCATCCTGGAAGCGCTGGAAGAGGCGGATTACAACAAGACGCGGGCGGCCGAACTGCTCGGGCTCTCGTTCCGGCAGCTGCGCTACAAGCTGGAAACCCACCGGATGCGTTCACCCCATGCGAGGCAGAAGAGAAGATGAAAGAAACAAGCAGCCAGTACCCGCTGGCCGAGGCACTACAACCCCCTTTCACAACCCGTTTTGCCGGCCAGGCGGGGTCGCAGCGGCGGCCGGAGGCCAAAGAGGATAGCTTCCGGCAGGTGTTCAACGGGTTTCCGGACGCCCTGATCGTCATCGACAGCCGCACCATGAAGATCATCGCCGCCAATCCCGCCACCCACTGGGTACTGGGCTACCGCCAGGACGAACTGGTGGGCCGCCCTTTCGACGTCCTGATGCCTTCCGATGATCGGACGTGCCGTGTTTCTGCGGAGCGCATGGCGATCTATGGCGGTGTTTTCGTACAGGATTTTATTCACCGCGACGGACGGGCGGTTTCCCACGACCTCACCGCCACTCCCATCGTGTGGGGCCGGCAGACGGCCATTCTGGCGACCCTGCGCGACATCCGTGAGCGGGAAGGGGCCTCCGAAAAGCTCCGGCGTTACCGGCGGATCGTTGACTCCTCCAGCGATCTGATGTCGCTCATTGGCCGGGACTACCGGCTGCAGACCGTCAACCGGGCTTTCCAGGAGGCTTTCGGCGATGGGGGAGCCGAAATGAGCGGCCGATCCCTGCGGGAGGTACTCGGAGACGCGGTGTTCGACACGCACGTCAAACAGCGCCTGGACAGCTGTCTGGAGGGAGAGGAGGTGTGCTTCCAGGCCTGGGTCGACTTCGGGGGCCGTCGGCGCCGATTCATGGACATCGCCCTGTACCCCCACGTGAATGACGATGAGAAAGTGGGCGGTGCGGTGGCCATCCTGCGGGACATCACGCGCACGCGCCGGCTGGAGGACCGTCTGCTCAAAGCGCGCAAAATGGAGTCCATCGCCACCTTGGCCGGGGGCATATCCCATCAGTTCAACAACGCCCTGTTTGTCATTACGGGCAATCTGGAGTTGCTGAAGCACCACCTGGACGGGCGCGAGGATACCCTGCGCTGCGTGCAGATGATCCGGGACTCCGTGACCCGCATGGAGCGTCTCACCCGCCATCTGCTGGCCTACGCCGAGGGGGGCAAATACCGGCCGCAGCACATTTCCCTCTATGATTTCATCACCAGCACCATGCCCCTGGTGCGCCACACCATCGGGTCCGATATCCGGCTGACCGTCGAGGTTGACCGGGAACTGTCCCCCGTGAAGGTGGACGTGACCCAGATGATGATGATGCTCTCGATCATCATCGAAAACGCCCGCGAGGCCCTTGCCGGCAGCGGCAGAATTACCATACGCGCCGACGATGTCGTCATCGCGGAATCGGCGGCCGGTGCAGCTTCCCGCTGCCGGCCGGGACAATACGTCCGGCTGAGCGTCAGCGACGACGGCATGGGCATGGACCGCGCCACCCTGGAGCGGGTTTTCGAGCCTTTTTTCTCCACCAAGCAGCCCGGCCGAGGCCTGGGCCTGGCGGCGGCCTATGGAATCGCCCGGAACCACAACGGATGGATCTCCCTGCGGTCGGAGCCTTCGCGCGGCACGACGGTTGACATTTTCCTGCCGGCCGCCGAGGAGGGCGCCGAAGACAGCCCCGAAAGCTCGTCTGGCGGTGAGTCCGTCCTGGCCCTCGAAAGCCTGAAGACCATCGCCATGAAAAAGGCGGCCGCCATGTTCTGCCTGGCAACGCCGCCGTCGACCAGTCAGGCCGCCGAAATCCTGTGAAGCGGTGACGCCTCGCCCGTTTCGCCGGCGGCCGGGGCATCAAGTCACGCTGTGACGGCCTCAGGGACGCCTCATGCCGTGCCTTCCGGGCGGTTTCCACGCTTGACAGCCCCTCCCGTCCTCGAGTACAGCCTCTGAATAAGCCTCGTTTCGCGACCTGTGCCCGCGGTCCGATCCCGTGCGAGTGTGCAGAAGGGGCCAGGTCGCTGCCATTGCCGAGCGTTTCGACGCCACCCGGCCTGTCATTGCGGAGACATTTTATCGATGAAGACCGTAACGGCCTGCACGCTGGATTGCCACGATGCCTGTTCCCTGGTCGTCGACACCGATGGTAACGGAAATGTGCGGGTGCGCGGAAACCCCGACCACCCCTTCACCCGCGGGTTCACCTGCGCCCGGATCCGGCAGTACCCGCGCCGCCTGGCCGCTGCCTCGCGCATAACCCGGCCGCTGCTGCGCGATGGCAGCGGCTGGCGTGCCATTGAGTGGCGACAGGCGCTGGACATCTGCGCCGAACGCATCCAGGCGTTGCGCCGGCAGCCGGAAACAATCCTGCACATTCCCGGCGCCGGCGACATGGGGGTGCTGAAGAACGTAGGAGCCCTGCTCTTCGGCCACCTGGGGGCCGCGCGTGCCGTGGGGTCGCTGTGCTGCGAGGCCGGTACCGCCGCCATGCGCACCGATTTCGGGGCGGTCGAGCAGAACGGCATCGCGTCGCTGGCGCGGGCGCGACGGATCGTTTTGTGGGGCCGTGATGTGGTGCGCTGTTCGGTGCACACCGCACGGCTGGTGCGGCAGGCGCGCCGCAGGGGGGCGTCTGTGGTGCGGATCACGGCCGGCGGGGACCTGGATGCCGGGTTGGCCGACGAGGTCATTGCGGTGCGGCCGGGTACCGACCGTTTTCTGGCGGCGGCCGTCATGCGGCACATGCTCGACGGCGGCAGCGTGGCCCCCGGGGCGCTGGAGCGGGCGGCCAACGGAGGGGCTTTTTGCGACCTGCTGCGGTCCCGGCCGCCCGAGGCGCTGGCGGCGGCCTGCGGCGTGGACGAAACGGCCATTCGGCGGCTGCACGCCTTCTACACGGCCGGTGTGCCGGTGGCCACCCTGATCGGGTGGGGGCTGCAGCGCTACGATTTCGGCGCCCAGAACGTGCGTTACATCAACGCGCTGGCAGTGCTGGCCGGTCACATCGGCCTGCCCGAGGGCGGGAACTACTACTACATCTCACCGCTGCGAAACGTCAACCTGCAGTGGGCCACCCCGCCGGACGGGCATTGCCGCACGCTGCGCAAGCCCACCATCGGCGCCGATCTGCTGTCGGCCCGGCCGCCGGTGCGCTTCGTCTGGATCAACGGCACCAACCTGGTCAGCCAGTCCCCGGACGCCGATGCCTGTGCCCGCGCGCTGAGGGCCGTGGACACCACGGTGGTGGTGGATGCTTTCATGACCGACACGGCTCGCTGCGCCGACCTGATTCTGCCGCCGACCCTGGTGCTGGAGAAGGAGGACCTCGTGGGGTCGTACCTCCACGACTACATCCAGTACTGCCGGCCGGCTCTGGCGGCTCCCGGACAGGCCCGCCCGGACGACTGGATCTTCCGCCGGCTGGCGATGCGCCTCGATCTGCCGGTGGTGCTGCCGGACGCGCAGGACTGCCTGCGGGCCAGCCTGGACAGCCCCTGGCTGGATGTCGACCTGGAAACGATCCGGAAGCGGGGGTGGGCGCGGGCCAAGCGGCCGGAGACGGTTTTTGGCGGCGGCGTCTACGCCCACGCCGACGGGCGCTGCCGTCTGCCGGAGCGTCTGGACGAAGAGCCGGCGGCGCCGGAGGGCTATCCGCTGCGCCTGCTGACGCTCATCCGCAGGTCGGCCCAGCACTCACAACTCATGGAGGAAGAAACCGGGGCGGCCGTGGTGCAGGTCGCCGCACAGAGCCTGGACGCCTGTGGCGTGGACCCGGGGCGGCCGGTGTGGCTGGTCTCGCCCCTGGGCCGCATGCGGGTGTCGGTGCAGGTCGCCGCTGACCTCTTGCCGGGAGTGGTCGTGGGCCGCAGGGGGGGATGGGTCGGGAAAGGCCGCGGATTCAACCGCCTGATTTCCGCCGCATGTACGGACATGGGGGAAAACGCGCCCTATTACCGTCAGTACGTGCGCCTGGAGAATTGACGCAGGATTCAGGATGCCAGCAGATTCTCGCGCCGGAGCTTTTTGACCACGGCGGCGATGAGCTGCTCGAGCAGTTCCTTCTTGGACTTGGCCTTTCTGGTTTCCGCCAGGGTGGACCAGATCAGCTTCTCGCTGTGGGCGTCGTAGAGGCTGGTGTTCATCACCACGTTGACGTCGAACCCCACCATGGCCTGTTCGCGTGAACTGATGCCGTAGAGCAAGCCGTAGGCGTCGTAGTAGCCCACGGGCGGGGGCCGGTAGAATACCTCGGTCTGGTCCACGTTGACCAGGCTGGTGATCAGAACGGCGTCGGCGCCCGTTTTCCTGACGGCCGCCAGCACATCTTCTTTTTTCAGCTCGCCGGAGATGTGCAGCACCGCGTAGCTGGAGTGGGCTTTGGCGCCGGCGGCCCTGAGGGCCTTGACGAATTTCCTTTCAAAGACGCGGCGCACGCGTTCGTTGTCGGTCACCCCGATGACCAGGATGTTGGAAACCGGTCCGCTCTTGTAATTGGGGTCCTTCCAGGTTTCCGTCAGGCGGGTACGACTTCCGCAGGCTGTGAGTGTTAGCATAATGCAAAGGGCCGCAGCGGCAGGCCATGTTTTTTTCCCCATCGTTCTCCTCTTTTTTCTACAAAAGTGCAAAACAGGCCCATACTACAACGGTTGGAATCAGGGCCGCCTTGAGCAGTCCCCCGGGGGATACGCCGTTTTCGAAGTATTTTTTTAGAATCGACATTCCGGCCGGATTGGGGGCGTTGGCGATAACGGTCAGTCCACCTCCGGCCACGGCGCCGGCTACCACCGCATATTTTAACGTATCTGTGAACCCCGGAATGAGCGTACACAAGTAAGTGATAGCGGCGTTATCGTTGAAGGCCGTCAGAATGGTGGCGGTCACCATCAGTGAGAATTCACTCAGGTTGCCCAGCACCGGTGCGATCCACCACCCCTGCACCCCGCCATGAACGACCAGGCCTCCGAGGAAAAAGCCCACCAGCAACGGCGCCTTGAGGTCCACGCGGTTCTGGTAGGGTGAAGTAATCTGGGCGAAACCGAGAAAAAACAGCAATCCCGGGATGAACAGAGCCGGGTAGTGAGCGTTGGCGATGGTCCAGACCATGAAAAGGACGTGCACAATGATGACCCAAACCGGGACGGGATCGTCGCGGACATCCCAGTCGGGATCGTGGAACCGGGGCCGTTTCTCTTCAGGCAGCAATCCCGGCAGGTTCCTGCGCAAGCCCCGCAGCCGGATTTCCTCGAAACGTTTTTCAAAGGCTGCTTTCACCAGCGCGGGTTCGAGATCCGTGTCCCGCATACGCTCTTTCACCGTTTCCCACAGGCGGTTTTTAACGCGGGTGATGGTTTCGTCTAGATGTTGAGTGAAACCCAGGCGCATGTCGACCAGTTCCTGCATCTTGCCCAGTTCGGCTTCCAGATGAGAACGCTGGATGAAACGCCGGTAGATGTCATCCCTGAGCTTGAGGTTAAAAAAAGTCTCCTGCATGCGCTGAAGTTCCCCTCGAAACGCCAGGAGGTAGAACCCGTTAGAGATCAGGATGCCGATCAACGCTTTCCAGCCGAAAGCAGTGAGCATGAAACCGATACCCCACTTCCACGGACCGGCCACCATCAGAATGGGCGGAGCGGCAAAATGGGTCAGGGTGCCGCCCACTGACACATTGACGAAAAGCAGGCCGATAGTAGCGTATTTGAAGCCTGAACTGGGCCCCAGATCGTAGAATTTTCTTCCCAGCAGCAGGGCTGTTATAGCCATGGCGGCGGGTTCCGTGATCAATGAACCCAGCAGGGGCCCCAGGGTAAGCAGGCTGAACCACCATGCCGCCAAGGTGCCGCCCAGCAGTTTGGCCAGTCGTTGCAGAAGCGCTTCGGCCAGTTTCAGGATCGGTCGGGATGCCGACAAGGTCATGATGACTACCACGAATAGGGCTTCAGTGAAGTTGACCCGTCGGGTAATGTAAACAGTAACCGTGTGCCAGTCGTAAAAAAACAGGATCGCGCCGACCAGCACGATGGCCCACAGGCCGAACACCACTTCCACTTCGCCCAGGAAATGGAAGAGTTCGGCTCCGTAATGTACCGTTCGGCGGTCCACCTGACCGGCCTTGATGCGGCGGGTATGCGCGACTTCCCAGCGGTGTGCCATGGACAGGAATTTGCCCGTCAGAAAGGTGTGAATGATAGCGCACAAAAAGATGATGGTGGCTACCAGGTTGAAGGGTTCCTCTGAAATGCGGTGCTTGAGGATGGCTCCGATGCCGTGCATGTCAGCGTCCTGGTAGCTTTCCAGGCTGCGGGGAAAGTTTACCTCCTGAGCAGGGCCTTCTCCGGACCCATGGCACGGTACCGGTCGCACAACCAGTACCGACAGGGCCACAACGCACACGGCCAGCACGATGGCAGCTTTTTTCGGGAACAGCGAACGAGAAGGGAAAAGAGGCATTTCTCGCATCTGATTTATTGTGTTCTGGGGTGGCACCTGATAAAATTGCTATCTACGTTGTCGGGTCGGCTCACGTGGCAGCCGCCGCAGCTGGTGTGACATTCGCCGCAGGCACGCTGCGGGCCGGTCAGGGAAGCTCTGACGATCTGAAGCGCGCCGGTGTGGCAGACCACACCGTTTGATGGGATGGGGGCCTCAACAGCGTCGGTGTCGACATTTGTCAGCAGGCCGGTTATCAGAATGGCCCGGAAAAGTATTTTAGGAGGAATACCAGACCATCGTTGCATCGCACTTGCCCCGTTTGCTACGGCGTATATTCGGGAAAAAGCACGCCTGTGAGGTGAAACGCATATGGCTGAAAACGAAGAAGCAATGGGAAGAATACTTTCTTCATGATAGCATCCCCAACGAACAGCCTTTGGGGAAGCACGCTGCCGAAATCACGCGAAAAAGATTGCTTATTGAAAATAATTATCTCAATTTGCAAAGAGAGTGTCAAGGTTTAGATCCTTTCGGGTTGGAATGCGCGTTTTTTCAATTGATTGGATTGAGTCGCGGGGTGTGCGGTCCTCCTTAAATTTATTGAATCCTCTGTCCTTTTGACACGCTTAGCGATTTGGTCTATAAGCAGGCACTCGGCACTGTTTGCATCCGGTCGGCCGGGCCCATGCACACCTATCGACGGAGAACCTGTGGCCATGAAGAACGTTCGCATACTGGGGACCGGATCGTATCTGCCCCCCAAGGTGCTGACCAATTTCGACCTGCAGAAGATGGGGTTGGACACCAGCGACGAATGGATCGTCAAGCGCACCGGCATCCGGCAGCGGCGCGTGGCGGACCCTGATGTGGCCACGTCCGACCTGGCCCGTGAAGCCAGCCTGCGGGCACTGAAAATGGCCGGTCTGTCGGTGGACGACATCGACCTGATCATCCTGGCCACCATTACCCCCGACACCTGTTGCCCGGCGGCGGCCAACTGGCTGCAGGCCGGCCTGGGGGCTTCCCGGGCGTTCACTTTTGACATCACGGCGGCCTGTTCCGGATTTATTTTCGCCCTAAACGTGGCCGAGCAGTACCTCAAAAGCGGTACCTGCCGGACGGTGTTGGTGGTGGCTGCCGAGGTGATGACGCGCACCCTCGACTGGAAGGACCGCTCCACGTGCATTTTGTGGGGCGACGGCGCCGGGGCGGCCGTGCTCGGCGCGGGGAACAGCGGTCCCCGGCTGCTCTCCACCCACATCCACACCGACGGCGCCAATGGCCGCGACCTGCTGCTGCCCGGCGGCGGTTCGCGCACGACGCCCATTTCCCACGAAAGCGTGGCGCGCGGCGACCACACCCTGGATATGGTGGGCGCCAACCTCAGTTTCCGCGTGGCCGTGCGGCATTTCGAAGAGGCCGTGCGGGAGGCCCTTGATTCCGGCGGCCTCGACGTGTCGGCGGTGGACTGGTTTATCCCCCACCAGGCCAACCTGCGCATGTTTCAGGCCCTTGCCAAGGCACTGAAAGTACCCTTCGAACGCTTCTACCTGACCCTCGAGAAGTACGGCAACATCTCCTCGGCCTCCTGCGCCATCGCCCTGGACGAGGCCGTGCGCGACGGCAGCGTCCATCCCGGCCACCTGATCTGCATGCCGGTTTTCGGGGGTGGGCTGACCTGGGGCAGTGCGCTGATTCGCTGGTAGTGCGGCTTTCGCTTTGACGCAGAGCTTTGCGACAGGCATCGAACCCGTTCCGGCGCCGTGCTCATGCGACAGGCGCCTGCCAGCGTCGCATGAGCCGCCGGCCGCCCCACTCCAGACAGGCCAGGTACAAAGACGTGCAGATCCCGATCAGGAAAAGCGCCACCAGGATCTTGGACAGATCGCTCTGGTAGAGGGCGCGCCGGATGCTGACCCCGATGCCCGCGCTGGCGGCGATGAACTCGGCCACGATGGTGCCCACCACCGCCAGGGTGGCGCTGCCCACAATGACGGTGGTCAGTTTGTGGAGGTTTTCGAAGGCACGGATCCTGACTTCCAGGCGCCAGGTGATGCGTCCGGTCATGCGGAAAAAGTGCTCGATGTCCTCCACCGGTTCGGACAGGATCCCCAGGATGGAGAGCAGCAGCGGAAAGTAGCAGATCATGGCGGCGATCAGCAGCCGGGAGGAGAAGCCGTCACCCATCAGAATGAAGATGATGGGGGCCACGGCTACGATGGGGTAGGCCTGGATGTTGAAGGCCGCCGTCTTGATCATGGAGCCCATCCACGAAGTCAGGCGTCCCACGATGCCCACCGCGAAGGCCATGGCGATGGACAGCGCGTGCCCCAGGATGGCCACCTGCAGGGTGTTGAGCACGTCCAGGGCGTAGCGGCCGGAGACCTGCCGGGCGGTATGCCAGATTTCTTGGGGGCCGGGGATGACGTAGTCGGACAGACCGAAAAAGAACTTGATGGCCAGCAGCAGCAACAGCGCCAGGCCGTAGACAAGCGTGAACTGGTAGAGCCGCCTAAGAAACATTCATGATCTCCAGCATGGTGCGGTTGAGGCGCCCGGTTTCCGGCCTGGCGCTGTTGCGGCAGTCCAGTCCCCGGGTCTTCACCAGCCGGGGACTTTTGCCGGGTCCCCGCAGCACGAGAATCTGGCGGCAGAAGCGGGCAACCTCGACCACGTTGTGGGAGATGTAGAGGAAGCTTTTGGAGGGGAACATCTGCTTGAGTTTGAGGATGATCTCCTGGCGGGTGCGCTCGTCCACGTTGGCCAGGCTTTCGTCCATGATGAGCATGTCGAACTCCTGGAGCAGGTAGCGCACCAGGTTGGCGCGGTTGCGCTGGCCCAGGGAGAGCTGGGAGAAGTGCGCCTTGAGGCACTCCCGAATGCCGAAAGTGTCCAGCAGGGGCGACATGTCACCGACCCTGGCGGATGGCGTGACATCGTCCAGGTGTTTTCCCACGCTGCACCAGCCGGGCAGGCGCTCCATGTTGTAGGTGTACAGAATGCGCTCCAGCCCGATGGCCGAAATGCCGCCGGCATTGCCCGTCAGGGTGCCGGCCATCAGACGCGCCAGAGTGGTCTTGCCCACGCCCGACGGGCCGAAGAGGGCGTGAAAACCGGGGCCCTCTATGTCCGCCTGCAGACGGCTGAACAAGTCATGGTCGGCACCAGGGTAGCGGTAGGTCAGGCCGTCACAGACGAGGCGCATAGGCGGGGACTCCGGTTGGCGCCGGGTCTTTGCACCGGACATCAGCCGGCGCTTTCCGGTCGGCGGCCGTCCATCGGCCGGGTCTGGCTTTCGTGGGAGAGGCGCCGCCGGCGCACCCGTGGCCGGGGCGACGGGCCGCACACCGGACGAGCGGTCGGCTTGACAAGCGCTGCAGATGTCAATATGGTCATTTGCGGTGTCGCCTTCAAAATCCCTTCAAGCCGGAGATTGCCCATGAATACCATCTCGCAGACCGTCAGTATCCTGGTGTTGTGGCTGATCACGGGCCTGGCTTTTTCCTCCGTATATCTCAAGGAGCGCCGTAAGGGCCACTCGGTCCTGACGGCTTTCAAGACCGTCGAGGGCATCGTCTTCCTGGCCAGCGTCATCGTACCGCTGATCTACCTGATGTTTAAACTGTAGCCCTTTCCCCGATCGGCAAGCGTTGCGCCATCCTGTCGTCGCCCGCATCTATTCCAGCAGTACCAGCACCAGACCGATGATCGCTGCCAGTATCAGCAAAATGGCCAGGGTCAGGATGTACCAGAAGGGATGGCCGCCCACCCGGACTTTTTCGATGCGCTGAATTACGCGGAAATAGGTGCGCAGCCCCAGGCCGATGATCAGGCCGCCGATGATCACGAACAGGATCGCCAGCAACCGCAGAATCCACTGCGGCTGGAAATGGGACATCAGCTTGGCGATGGCCACGCCGGCCCCCATGAGTGCCAGGCCGGTGCGCAGCCAGGCATTGAAGGTGCGTTCCTTTGCCAGCCGGGTGCGCACCAGGGCCAGTTCGGTGCGTTCCCGGGCCAGTCGCAGGGCCTGCTGGTTGGCGTCGGCAGTGGTTGTGTTTTTTTTCGATGTATTTTCGAGACCCAGGGGTGCCAAAGAGACCCTTTCCTTTTTCAGATACGACGACGGATTGCCGTTACGGGCTCTATACACCGTCGGACCGGGGTTTGACAAGCCGCTTCCGGTTGTTGCCGGTGACGGCGCCTGCCGTTTGACACGCGCGTGCATCGCCCCTATATTCAGCCTGCCCGTAAAACCCCTGAACATGAGGCCCGTGCCATGTTAGCGCTGTTGTCCCCGTCCAAGACCCTCGATTGGGAATCGCCCCCGGCGACTTCCCGAACCAGCACCCCCGTTTTTCTTGAAGAGGCCGCCGAACTGGTCGATGTGCTGCGCGGATTCGATGCCGGACAGATCGCGGATCTGATGAAGATCAGCGCGCGGCTGGCCGATCTCAATGCCGGGCGTTTTGCCGCCTGGAAGCCGCGCCACTCGCCGGCCAATGCCCGCCCCGCCGTGCTGGCCTTCAAAGGCGACGTTTACAGCGGCCTGCAGGCAGAAACCTTTTCGGACGCGGATTTTGCCTTTGCTCAGGACCACCTGCGGATCCTGTCGGGGCTTTACGGCCTGCTCAGGCCGCTGGACCTGATCCAGCCCTATCGACTGGAAATGGGCACACGCCTGGCCACGGCGCACGGCAAGACCCTGTACGCCTTCTGGGGGGAGCGCATCACGCGGGCCGTCAACGAGGCCCTCGCCGCGCAGGCGGCCCCCGCCCTGGTGAACCTGGCGTCGGTGGAGTATTTCAAGGCGGTGGACCCTCAAAAGATTGCTGTGCCGGTGATCACCCCGGTTTTCAGGGACTTCAAGAACGGGCGCTTCAAGGTGATTTCTTTTTACGCCAAAAAGGCCCGCGGTCGCATGGCCGGCTACCTGGTGCGCCGCCGCATCACCGACCCGCAGGCCTTAAAGGACTTTGCCGCCGACGGCTACCGCTTCGGCGCCTCGCTTTCCGACGAAACGCACTGGGTGTTCACGCGGCGCGCGGAAGAAGGGGGGCGCAAGCGGCCATGATCCGCGCCGAGAACCTGACCAAGAGTTTCGGTGCCCACGTCCTGCTCGACGCGGTTTCCTTCACCGTGGGCAGCCGCGAGCGGGTGGGTCTGGTGGGCCGCAACGGCCACGGCAAGACCACCCTGCTGCGGATGATCATCGGCGAGGAGCACGCCGACAGCGGCGCCGTCGTCATTCCCAAAGGCTACCGGCTCGGGTACGTGGAGCAGCAGATCGCCTTTGCCCGGCCCACCGTTCTCGAGGAGGGGGCCCGCGGACTGCCTCCCGGCGAACGCGACCAGTTCTGGAAGATCGAGCGCATTCTGGCGGGTCTGGGCTTCTCCGAAGAGGACCTGCGCCGCGACCCGTACACCCTTTCCGGGGGATATCAGGTGCGGCTCAACCTGGCCAAAGTACTGGTCTCCGAGCCGGATCTGCTGCTGCTGGACGAACCCACCAACTACCTGGACATCACCTCCATCCGCTGGGTGTCCCGGTTTCTCAGGCGCTGGCCGCGGGAACTGCTCCTCATCACCCACGACCGCAGCTTCATGGACAGCGTGGTGACCCATGTCATGGGCATCCACCGCCGCAAGATCCGCAAGGTGCCCGGCACCACCGAGAAATATTATGCCCTCATCGCCCAGGAAGAGGAGGTTTACGAGAAGACCCGCCTGAACGACGAGCGCCGGCGCCGCGAAATCGAGCTTTTCATCTCCCGTTTCCGGGCCAAAGCGCGTCTGGCCAACCTCGTGCAGTCGCGCATCAAGACGCTTTCCAAGCTGGAAAAGCGTGAGAAGCTGGAGGCCGCCAGAACCCTTGAGTTCACTTTTCGCAGTGCGCCCTTCCGGGGACGTCAGATGCTGCAGGTGGAAAACCTGGGCTTCGCTTACCCCGGCAAGGCGCCGCTGATGCGCGATTTTTCCTTCACCCTGAGGGCCGGCGAGCGCGTGGCCGTCATCGGCCGCAACGGCCGCGGCAAGACCACCCTGCTGAAACTGCTGGCCGGCACATTGACGCCCGACTCCGGGCGGATCCGCTACAACCCGGCCGTCGTCAAGGGGGTCTACGAGCAGACCAATATCAGCAGCCTGGTGGACTCGCGCACGGTGGAAGAAGAGATCCTCTACGCCCATCCGGACATCGGCCGGCAGCCGGCGCGCAACATCTGCGGCGCCATGCTGTTTTCCGGCGACGACGCCCTGAAAAAGGTCGGGGTGCTGTCCGGCGGTGAAAAGAGCCGCGTCATGCTGGGCAAACTGCTGGCCACACCGGTCAACCTGCTGCTGCTGGACGAGCCCACCAACCACCTGGACATGGAGTCCTGCGACGCCCTGCTGGCGGCCCTGGACAATTTCGACGGCGCCCTCATCATGGTGACCCACAACGAGATGTTTCTGCATGCCCTGGCCCAGCGTTTGGTGGTGTTCACGCAACGGGGACCGCAGCTCTTCGACGGCAGCTACCAGCGCTTCCTGGATGGCGGGGGATGGGACGAAGACGGGCCGGCGGCAGGGGGCGAGGCCGTCCCGGCGGCGGAAGAAGTCCCCGCCGCCATGGGCCGCAAGGAGATGCGCCGCCAACGTTCACGGCTCATCGAAGAGCGGGCGCGGGAACTGGGGCCCATCAAGCGCCGCATCCGGTCCGACGAGGAGAAAATCGAGGCGCTTGAGGCTGCGCTGGCCGAACTGGGCGAAGCCATGCGGCAGGCCTCGCTGGAGCAGGATGGCGATCGTATCGCGGCGTTGTCACGGGATATCCACGCCCGCAATCGCAAGGTCGACGAACTCTACGAACACCTGGAGGGCCTCTACCGGTTGCAGGAACGCACGGAAGCGGATTTCAACCGCCGCATTGCGGCGCTGGGCAACGACTGACGCCCGGCTTCCGATGCCGGAGGCGGGCAACGGCCGGGAGGGGCGTCTTATCCCCCCGAGGTCTGCCGGAAAGTGGTGTTGGTGTAGAGGTACTCCATCTTTTCTTTGTGCTTGAGCTCCTCGTTGGCCATCCGCAGCAGCATGTTCCTGACGTCGCCTTCAGGGTGCAGTTCGGCCAGCTCGGAGTAGAACTGGTGGGATTTGAGTTCGCGGTGGGCGGCCAGCAGGAAGATCTTGGAGCTGTCCATGTCCGCGTCCGGCTCCGGCTCCTGCTGGTACTCGGCGATCTTGTAATAGGTGACATCGTCCATGCGCATAGCCTTGGCCTGCAGGTTGCCGTCCCGGTAATCCACCAGAAACCGGCGGTGCTTCATCTCTTCATCGGCAATCCACTTCAGGGTTTCCCTGGCGGTCTCTTCGGCCACTTTCTCGTAGAGGTCCATGTAGAAGGCGTACGCGTCTTCCTCGCGCTTGATGGCGATTTCGATGAAATGATTCAGTCTGTCGTCCTGCATGGCACCAGTCCTCCTCGTTGTGGGGGGTTGCGGCCCGCTGATCCGGTTCAACGCGCAAAGGGCTTCGCTGAACCGATTCTATAGCAGATCGTTTCCGTGACATCAACCGGGGGCGGTAACGGTTGCAGGACGATTGCAAGAAACGCTTGGCATGCTTGATGCGGGGTCCCTTCAGGGGGCGGGTGCCCCCGGCGGGTCATGCTACTTGCGATGGCCCCGGAGGCATTGCTTTACAATGCGATTTGGCTCCTTATACTTAGGGAGCGGCCGTAGAGCGCCGATTTGCCGGCATCAGCGCATAGAGGTTGTTTTTCCGTAGCCGCAGGAATATAATAATCCACTCATTTTTCGTCCGGCAGTCAAGTGCAGGGCCGGCGGACCGGGCCTGTTGCCCGGTTATGCGCCGCGGCTCCAGATAACGTTTTCAAGGAGAGATCAATGGCTTTTGAGACCAAAGAAGAGGTGCTGGAAAAAGTGCTTGCCATGGACAAGCCCGCCTGCCCCCACTGCGGGCAGCCCATGAGCCTGTGGGAGGTGCCGCCCATCACCTTCAGCGACGGACTGGGGTGGGGCGTTCCCTTCCTGTTCGTGTGCTTTAACGACGAATGCCCGCTGTACACGCAGGGCTGGGACAATCTGATGGAGAATTACGCCCAAAGGGCTTCTTACCGCTGCCTGAACTACCCCGGCACCGAGCAGTTTGAGATCATGCCGGTCTTCAGCCCCATGGGCGCCACCGGACAGATCATCGACGACGAAGTACTGGCGTCCCAGAAGGCGCTGGAGGAAAATATCAAAAAGGGCTTTTCCATTCTGGCGGAGTGCTATGTCTCCAAGGACATGCCCACCGTCATGCGGATCCTGCTGGACGGTGCCGAGCCGGTGAGGGTGCGCATCAAGGCTGCCGAGATGGTCGGTGATTTTGGCGAACTGGAGGCCATCGAACCCATCCGCAATGCCCGGTTCGGCAACGAAAAGCTGCAGCACATGGTCGACGACGCCGTGGAAAAGATCCACGAACGGTTTTTCACCCGCGAGTGCCCTTTCTGCGCCGAGATCATCAAACGCCGGGCCAGGGTGTGCAAGCACTGCGGCAAGGAGGTGGCCGGGCTCTAACGGTTGCCCGTTTTCCGTTTGCTTTGCCGCCGCACGTTGACGTTCATGCTGTCGTAGGAGCGGAAGATGAGCTTCTGCCTACGGAGGCGTTTGGCGTCCAGGGGCTCGAAACGCAGATCATCCAGGCGGCGCTCGATTTCCTCGCGCGCGGGGATGGCCGCCAGACCCTCGCCCAGGTGCCGGCCGGTGCGGGTGTCCATCACCAGGGCGTCGCGCCCGTCGGAGACCACGCTGTAGGGAATCTGGTAATCGGCGGCCAGACGTGCGGCCGCCAGGATCTCGCGTTCCCTGGACAGCAGGGATCCAGCGCAGCACTTGAGGGCCATCACCATGCGCCCGCCGCAGGATACCAGCAGGTCCAGCGTGGCCGCGTAGGGTTCGCCCTCGATGACCAGTTCGAAGGGGGCGTCCACCCGAATCTGCTCCCGCCGCCAGCCCTTCTCCTCCACCAGGAAGCGTTCCACGGCCTGGCGGTTGGCTTCCGCCCCGATGTCGGGCACCGCCTCGCCGGTTACGTAATCGATAATCTCGTCGGCTTTTGCATGCACTTTTGCCACCCTTATTCTCCTGGTACCTGAACCCTACTCCGGGGCAATCGTACGTGACGACTCCTCTTTGAGTGAAAGCCAAGCCTTGTAGCCTTCCCGTCCGCTACGTGGGGATGAACCCGGGCCACAAAGGGGGACCGCAACAAGCCTACCGGCGGCGACATGCGATTGCCCTGGAAACCTACGGGATAATCATTGACTTTCCCGTCATTTCAGGCGGCTGTGCGATGCCCATGACCTCCAGCAGCGTAGGGGCGATGTCGCCCAGCACGCCCTCGCGCAGGCGCTGATCGCGGCGCCTGTCGTCCACCATGATAAAGGGCACCGGGTTGAGCGTGTGGGCCGTGTGGGGGTTGCCGTTTTCGTCGGCCATGGTTTCGGCGTTTCCGTGGTCGGCGGTAATGAACACGTGTCCGCCCCCGGATTGCACCGCCTCGACGATTTCCCCGACGCAGCGGTCGACCGTTTCACAGGCCGTGATAGCCGCCGAAAGGACACCTGTGTGGCCCACCATATCGCCGTTGGCGAAGTTGAGCACCACCAGTCCATAGGCCTTGGCCCCGAGGCGTTTGAGCAGTTCCTCGGTCACTCTGGGGGCGCTCATTTCAGGTTTCTGGTCGTAGGTGGCGACGTCCCGCGGCGAAGGAACCAGGCAACGGTCCTCGCCGGGGAAAGGCCTTTCCTCGCCGCCGTTGAAAAAATAGGTGACGTGGGCGTATTTTTCGGTTTCGGCGATCCTGAGCTGCTGCAGGCCTGCCGCGCTGACCACCTGCCCGAGGATGTTTTCCAGGTGGACCGGTTTGAAGGCCACCGGCAGAGTGAAGTGCTCGTCGTAGAGGGTCATGCAAACCCAGTCGGCCAGCTGTGGGCGCGGGTCGACGGGAAACTCCGAAAAATCCGGCTGGGTGAAGGCGCGCGTGATCTCGCGCACGCGGTCGGCCCGGAAGTTGAAGCAGATCACGCCGTCGCCGTCGCTGACCGTTGCGGCTTCGCCTCCCTGCGGCGCGGTGATGAGAATCGGCTTGATGAACTCGTCGGTTTCCCCGCGGCCGTAGGCGTTTTGGACCGCCTGGACCGGGTCGCTTTCGGCAACACCCTCGCCGCGTGTATACAGCCGGTACGCTTTTTCGACCCGTTCCCAGCGTGTGTCGCGGTCCATGGCGTAGAACCGGCCGCAGACCGTGGCGATGCGCCCGTAGCCGGTTTTGTCCATGTGGGCCTGCAGCGCGGCCACGTAGCCGGCCCCGCTGTCCGGCGGGGTGTCGCGGCCGTCGGTGATGACGTGCACCAGCGTGTCGGCCACGCCGTTTTTGCGGGCTGTTTTCAGCAGTGCGTAGAGGTGGTTGATGTGGCTGTGCACGCCGCCGTCGGACACCAGCCCCAGCAGGTGCAGGCGCCTCCGGCTCTGCCGCAGCTTTTGCAGCAGGTCGGTGAAGGCCGGGTTGGTCTCGAAACTGCCGTCCTCGATGGCCTTGTTAATGCGCAGCAGCTCCTGGTAGACCACCCGGCCGGCCCCGATGTTCAGGTGCCCGACCTCGGAGTTTCCCATGAAGCCCGGAGGCAGGCCCACGGCTTCCCCCGAGCACTGCAGCTGCGTATGCGGATAGTCCCGCCACAGCGCGTCCAGAAAGGGCGTCCTGGCCCGGTAAACGGCGTTGGTGGCGTTGCGGGGACCGATGCCCCAGCCGTCCATGATGATCAGTACGTGCGTATTTTCCGAGATTTTCATTGCGTGATCCTCGTGTTGGGGAGGTGTCCGCGGCGGTGTATCTTGCCGGCGGCGGATCCCTCGTTTGCCCGGCCGTCTACCCCTGGCGGTCTTCGTCCGCAGGGTCGTCTGCGGGCGGCGTGTCGGTGTCCGCCGGCTGCGTTTCTTTCTGCAGCGAAGGGGTGCTCACGCGGCGGGCATCCACCCACAGGCCCTCGAGGTCGTAGAAACGCCGCACCGGTTCGTAGAAAACATGAATCACCGCGGCGCCGTAATCCATCAGCACCCAGTGCCCCTCGCGTTTGCCCTCGACGCTCAGCGGCCGGATGCGCTCGGCCTTCAGTTGTGTGTGGATGTGTTCGGCAATGGCGGTCACCTGACGGTTGGAACGGCCGCTGCAGATGATAAAAAAGTCGGCCACCGAAGTCAAATGGCGTACGTCCAGCACCACCAGTCCCATGGCTTTTCGGCCCAGGGCGGCGGCCACGTAGCGGTCCAGTTCGGGGTCGTCGATCACAAAGGGTTCGGTGTTCATCGGTACAATCCTTGTCGCCGGATGTAGTCCATCACCGTGTCCGGCACCAGGTAGCGGATGGAACGGCCGGCGGCAATGAGTGAGCGGATGCGGGTGGCCGAGATCTGCAGCCGGGTGACCTCGGTGACCGCCACCGGCTGCAGGCTGTCGTGCACGAAACGCGGCCGTTGCGCCTGCAGGCGGTAGCCGGCGTCTACATGCCGGTGCAGGCAGTGTCCGATTTCTTCCATCACCGCCGCCGTTGCCTGCGGCTGCCCCCCGGGTCGCACCATGACGATGAAGGCCACCTGCTCAAACAGGCGCCGGTACGATTTCCAGGTGTGAATTTCCTTGAAGGCGTCGCCGCCGATGATCAGGAACAGGCGGCCGTCCTGCGGCAGGGATCGACGGTATTCGGCCACCGTGTCCACCGAGTAGGACGGGCCCCGGCGCTGGAGCTCCACATCGGAGACCACGAAGCCCTCCTGGTCTTCGGCCGCTGCGCGCACCATGGCCAGACGCTGGCGGGCCGGGGCGATGCCGCCGGGGTCCTTGTGAGGCGGGATCGCCGAGGGGATCAGGTGGATTTCATCCAGCGCAAAGGCTTCCCGGACCTCCAGGGCGGCCCGCAGGTGTCCCGTGTGAACCGGGTTGAAGGTGCCGCCGAACAGGCCGATGCGCATCTCAGGTCCTTATCTGTCCGTTGCCCAGCACCACGAACTTGGTGGTGGTCAGCTCTTCGAGCCCCATGGGCCCGAAGGCGTGCAGCTTGGAGGTGCTGATGCCGATTTCGGCCCCCAGCCCCAGCTGACCGCCGTCGTTGAAGCGCGTAGAGGCGTTGGCCAGCACCACCGAGGAGTCCACCTCCCGCACGAAGCGGCGGGCGCGTTCGTAGTCCGAGGTCACGATGGCCTCGGTGTGGCTGGAACTGTAGCGTGCGATATGCGCCATGGCCGCGTCCATGTCGGCCACCACCCGTACCGCCAGGATGAGATCCAGGTACTCTGCCGGCCAGTCCTCTTCCTGTGCCGGGGTGCGGCCGGGCAGGATCCCGAGGCTCTCCGGGCATAGCCGCAGTTCCACGCCGGCCTCCTCCAGCCGCCGCGCCAGACGGGGCAGGAAAGCCGGCGCCTCGGCGCGGTGCACCAGCAGGGTTTCCATGGCGTTGCAGACGCCCGGGCGCTGTACCTTGGCATTGAAGCAGATTTCCTCGGCCATGTCCAGGTCGGCCCCCTGGTCGACGTAGACGTGGCAGACGCCCTTGTAGTGCTTGAGCACCGGAATGGTGGCGTGCTGTACGACGTAGCGAATGAGCCCCTCGCCGCCCCGCGGGATGATCAGGTCGATAAACGCCTCCTGGCGCAGCAGGGCCTCCACCGCGCGCCGATCGGTGACCGGTACCACCTGGGCGGCTTGCGGCGGCAGGCCGCAGCGGCGCAGCGCTTCGCCGATGACGTCGGCCAGCACCCGGTTGGAGTGCAGCGCCTCGGAACCGCCCCGCAGGATGATGGCGTTGCCGGCCTTGAGACACAGGGCGGCGGCGTCCACGGTGACGTTGGGGCGCGACTCGTAGATCATGGCGATGACGCCCAGCGGGATGCGCACCCGCGAGACCTCCAGGCCGTTGGGCCGCACCCGGCTGGCGGTGGTGGCGCCCACCGGGTCTTCCAGGGCCCGGATTTCACGCAGCCCGTCGATCATGGCGCTCAGGGCGGCGTCGTCCAGGGTCAGGCGGTCGATCATGGCCGCGCTGAGGCCCTGTTCCCGGGCCTTGGCCAGATCCCGCTGGTTTTCGGTCCGGATCTCGGCGGACCGTTCACCCAGAAGGTCGCCGATGCATCGCAGCACCTCGTTTTTCTTCGAGGAGGGGCAACGGGCCATTTCCCGGGCGGCTTTTCGGGCCGCCCGGGCCATTTCCGTGATGGTGACATCAATATCCATGTTTCAGCTCTTTCTGATCGGTTCGGCCATGGCCCCGGGGGCAGGTGCACAGCAAAAAGTCGGTTGCTGACGTTTCCATGGCCGGGTTATTCGGTTTTTTAAAGATGTCCCTCTTCGAACGTAATGGTCAGGTTGTCGCGGTGGATGACCTCGTCGAAGGGCTTGTGCCCCAGGCGTTTTTCGATCTGGTCCGAGCGCAGTCCGCGAATACGGTCAATGTCTTCGTGTGAATAGTTGACCAGCCCGATGCCCAGCACGCGGTTGTGCGGATCCACAAACTCCACCGGCGCACCCACTTCGAAGCGCCCCCGAACCGCCACGATGCCGCTGGGCAGCAGGCTCTTGCCGTTTTCCAGCACGGCCCGGGCGGCGCCTTCGTCGACGACGATGACGCCCTCGGGTTTGATCGAGTAGCCGATCCAGCTCTTGCGGCTGGTCAGCCGGCGGCGGCGCGGGGCGAAAAAGGTTCCCGTGGCTTCGCCCGCGAAAATCGCCGGCAGGATGTCGTCCCGGCGCCCGTTGGCGATGATCATGGGGATGCCGGCGGCCGTGACCTTGCGGGCCGCCCGGATCTTGCTGAGCATGCCGCCCGTGCCGAGGGGACCGGCGATGCCGCAGGCGTAATCCTCGATGTCCTTTCTGAATGCGGTCACTTCCGGAATCAGGCGCGCATCCTGGTGCCGACGGGGATCGCGGTCGTACAGCCCGTCGATGTCCGTCAGGTTGATCAGCACGTCGGCGTCCATCAGCAGGGCCACGATGGCCGACAGGTTGTCGTTGTCTCCGAATTCGATGGACTCCACGGCCACGGTGTCGTTTTCGTTGATGATCGGGATCACCTTCCAGGCCAGCAGGGTGTTGAGGGTGTTGCGCGCGTTTAAATAGCGACGGCGGTTGCTGATGCCGTCGGAGGTCAGCAGCACCTGGGCCACCTGGATGCCGTAACGATCGAAGGCATTTTCGTACTCCATGATCAGGCCGGCCTGGCCCACGGCGGAGACGGCCTGGCGCCGGGGCACGTCGTCAGGCCGCTTCTCCAGCCCGATTTTGCGAAGGCCGGCGGCCATGGCGCCCGAGGTGACCAGCAGCACCTGGCGGCCGTCATCGGTCAGGCGGCAGATCTGGCGCGAAATGGAGCGCACGGCGTGCAGGTTGAGGCCCTGCTCCGCGGTGAGTACGTTGCTGCCCACCTTGACCACCACCCGCCGGGCACGGCCGAGGATCGTCTGACGGTTACGCTCGGGACTGCTCATGGTCCAGCACCTTTACGATCTCCGACAGCAGGTCGCGCACACCGGTGCCCTCCAGGGCCGAGATGCGCTGTACGGTCTTTTCCGGCAGGGCGGCCTCGAAGGCGGCCGCCGCTTGGGCCGTGTCCGGCCGGTCGATTTTGTTGAGCACCACGATCTGCGGTTTTTCCGCCAGGGCGCGGTTGTAGCGAGCCATCTCCCGGTTGATGGTATCGTAGGCCTTCAGGGGGTCTCCGGGATCCAGGGCGGATACGTCGATGAGATGCACGAGCACCCGTGTGCGCTCGATGTGCCGCAGGAAACGGATGCCCAGCCCGGCACCCTCGTGGGCGCCCTCGATCAGTCCCGGGATGTCGGCCACCACGAAGGGATCGCTCCAGTCCGTGTGCACTACGCCGAGCTGGGGCGTCAGAGTGGTGAAAGGGTAGTCGGCGGTCTTGGGCCGGGCCGCGGAAATGGTGCGGATGAGGGTCGACTTGCCGGCGTTGGGAAGCCCCACCAGGCCCACGTCGGCCAGCAGTTTTAGTTCAAGGCGGATTTTGCGGGCCTGTCCGGGCTCTCCGGGCTGGGCGTATCGTGGGGTGCGGTTGGTGGACGACTTGAAACGGGCGTTGCCGCGGCCGCCGCGGCCGCCGCGGACCAGCACCAGGGTCTCTCCAGGGTGGACGAAATCCCGGATCAATTCGCCGGTCTCGGCGTCGCTGACCAGCGTGCCCGGTGGAATTTCGATGACGATGTCGGCGCCGCTCCTGCCGGTCTTCTGTTTTCCCTGGCCCGGCATGCCGTTGCGCGCCTTAAAATGCTGTCGGTGTCTGAACTGGTAGAGGGTGCGCTTCTGGGAAGAGGCCCTCAGCACGATGCTGCCGCCGTTGCCGCCGTCGCCGCCGTCGGGCCCCCCCTTGGGAATGAATCGTTCACGGCGGAAACTCACGCATCCGGCGCCGCCGCGTCCGGATTCCACCGTGATCACCGCTTCGTCAATGAATTTCACTGCTCATAGACACTGACTTTTTTGCGCGAACGTCCCAGGCGTTCGAAAGAGACGACACCGTCGATCTTGGCGTAGAGCGTATAATCCTTGCCCACCCCCACGTTTTCACCGGGGTGAATGTGGGTCCCCAACTGCCGTACGATAATGTTGCCGGCCTTGACGGGCGCGCCGCCGTACCGCTTGACGCCCCTGCGCTGACCATTGCTGTCGCGGCCGTTCTTGGAACTGCCGCCTGCTTTCTTATGTGCCATTTTTATCTGCTCCTTGCGATTCAGCGCCTGCCGGCGAGGGCAGGCGGGAATGTGAGTCAAAACGGGTGGTGCGGCTGCGCCTAGGCCTGGATGCTGTCGATGCGCACGGCCGTGAACAGCTGACGGTGGCCCTGTTTGCGGCGGTAGCGCTTGCGGCGCTTGTACTTGAAAACCAAGACTTTTCTGGCCTTGCCCTGCTCGACGATATGCCCGCTGACCTGGGCGTTGTCCACCACGGGCGTGCCGACCTGCACGTTGTCTCCGTCGGCCAGCATCAGCACCTTGTCGAAGGATACCGCCTCGCCGACGTCGCCCGCTAATTTTTCGACCCTGAGAATATCTCCCTCTCGGACCTTGTACTGCTTTCCGCCCGATGCAATCACCGCGTACATGTTCTGGACCTCCCGGTTGTCATTCATAAAAGAAGCCATTGTTCTTGGCTTAAAAATTAGCAATTATCATTCTAATCCCCGACTTTGTCAAGGAAAAATTGAAGGTAAGGCGCCCGGACAAACAGCCGCGCCTTCATAGCGCAAAACCGTTCGCTTGGCAAGGGGCGGTCAAGGCTGCGGCGGGGAAATCGCAAGTAATCTTGGCATGCGTGTTGCGGGTTTTCGCCTTTCAGCGCCGGCGGCCGGAGCATTCCCGCCGGGGCTCACGGAGCACAGGCGATGCCTGCCCGCACCGGAGGCAGACGCTAGGCGTGGCTTCCAGTCAAAGAGGGAGGTTCGTTGCAATTTCCCCGGGGAAGGAGCGTTCAGGAGCGGAAGGGCGGGCATGACGGCCCGCCTGTGGCCACGTGGCCGGATGCTGCTGCAATCGTTGCGCCGAAGCCTAATCCGATGATTTTTCGGACAGCAGCGCCTCGCGCGCTTTTTCGATGGCGCTGCGCACTTCGTTGAGTTCGAATGGCTTGGCGATGAAGTCAAAGGCGCCTTTGGCCAGGGACTCGCGCGCCAGCTCCAGGGTGGCATAGCCGGTGATCATGATGAACTTGGTGCGCGGACTGCGGGTCATGACGTGCTCCAGCAGCGAGATGCCGTCCATGTCGTCCATGCGGATGTCGGTGACCACGATATCGAAATCCTTTTCGTCCAGCCGCGCCTTGGCCTGCAGCGGATCCACGAACACCTCCACGTAGTGTCCGTTCTTGGTCAGCGCCTTTTCGAGGCGCTGGCCCACTACGGTTTCATCGTCGAGAACCAGAATGTTGAGTTGGTCGTCCATGGCATTGTCCCCCTTTCGTGGATATCCCCGGCCCAGCGGGAATCCCGGATGTGTCTCGGATCGTTACCCCGTTTTGGTGCCCTGCGCCGAGACGGCCGCGAACTGCAGGGTTTTCTGGATCTCCCTGCGTTGTCGGTAGGCGCGGCTGACGAAAAACAGGATCACCAGGCAGCCGGTGATGCCGCTGGCGAACAGGAAAAATTTGCTGACCAGGTTGAACCAGGTGTCCCAGCGGGGATCGATGGCCAGCAGTCCCAGCTGGCGCAGGTACACGGGTATGGCGATCATACGACTGAAGACGCACAGCAGGATGATCAGGCTGGTGACCAGGCGGATGATCTTTTCATTGACCACTTTGACACCGTAGACCCCAAGGTAGATACCCAGCAGTGACCCCAGGTAGAGCAGCATCACCAGGCGGATGTCAACGAACCCCTGGAAGGCATAACTGACGGCGCCGTAAGCCCCCATGAACATGGCCAGGAAAAGCTCGGTGCCGGTGGCTACCGCCGTGGGGATACCGAAGACGTAGATCATGGCCGGCACGCCGATGAAGCCGCCCACGCCGATGGTGCCGGCCAGGTAGCCGGTGGCGATGCCCACGATCATCAGGATCCACAGGCTGACCTTGCGGTCGGCCACCTTGAAGTAGATCATGGGCGGCAGGTTGAAGCGGGCGAAGAAATCGGCGATGCGCGTGGAGGGACCCGACGAATCGCCATCGGCGCCCCGCGAGCCGATGATGTCCTTGAGCATGGACAGGGCCACAAAAAGCAGAATGGTGGAGAATACAATACTGATGTACAGGTTGGCCCCGGCGCCTTTGGCGGCCCCGTGGCCCGCCCCGCCCCGGAAAAGCATGCTGTTGATCCACACCGCCAGCTGAATGCCGATGATGGCGGTCGCCAGGAGGAACGCCGCCAGCTTCTTGTCCACGTTGCCGGCTTCGCCGTGCTTGCGCGAGCCGATCATGGCCTTGCCGAACTTGTGGGTGATATTGCTGGCCACGGCCACCACGCCGGGCACCCCCAGGTTCATCATGCCGGGCGTCATGAAGAAGGCCCCGCCGCTGCCGATGAAGCCGCTCAGAACACCGCCGATGAACCCGAGCAGCACCACCTGCAGGGCGGTGCCCAGGTCGATGGAGAGGAAGTGGATCGCCATATCGTGCATGTCGCCTCCTTATTTTCAGGATGAAGAGTGTCCTTGCTCCGGTTCGTCCCCCTATGTCAGTCGATGCCGATCAGCTTGAGCAGCAGCCCTGTCACGGTGCTGTAACAGTAGGCTACGAAGGGGACGAACAGGAACACGGCAATGGGTGCCGCCCACTTCAGCCGGGCGTGCATCTCACCGCCCAGGAAGTCCAGGATGGGGTCCTGGAACGAAAAGACCAGCGCGTAAACGCAGGCCACCAGCGCGGCGAAAAAGGCCAGCTGCAGGGCCTGCTTCTTGCGGAACAGGAAGCGCGAGGCCATCTCCTCACAGGTGATCACCGGCACCTTGAGCCGTTCACGGATAACCAGGGCCAGCTCGCGGGTGTTGCGCTGGCGTGCCTCCTTGC
>JAMOVG010000264.1 GCA_027061725.1 Desulfobacteraceae bacterium | reverse complement strand
CACCATCGGCAACCAGGGCGAGGACGTGGTGGCCGGCCTGGTCAACACCCTGCCCATCTCCATCCGCCAGCAGGAATCCGAGATGCGCGACACCGACATCACCCTGGAGACGCATTTCCCGCTTATCTACGGCGCCCTGCGGAACATCGCCGTGAACCTCATTGAAGACCAGGGATGGAGCCCCCAGGAGATGGAGTTCACCTTCGAAAGCGACGCCGTGGAGGACCTCTACCTCCTGCAGACGCGCGACATGGTCATCCGTCAGCGCAAGAAGGTGCCGACCTTCGACCTTACGGTGATCTCCAAGATGGAGGTCATCGGCCACGGCATCGGTGTCAGCGGCGGTGCCATGAGCGGGCGGGTGGTCTTCGATCTGGAAGAGATCCGGCGCTGGCGGGAGAACGAACCCGACACCTCGCTGATCCTGCTGCGCAGCGATACGGTGCCCGACGACATTCGCGAGATTCATGCCGCCGACGGTCTGCTGACGGCCCGCGGCGGGCTGACTTCCCATGCCGCCGTAGTGGCGCACCGGCTTGGCAAGACCTGCGTGGTAGGCTGCGGCACCATGGTGTGCGAAGAAAAGGACAAGAAGTGCACCATCGGCCAGACCATTCTGAAGGCCGGGGACTTCATCAGCATGGACGGCCAGTCCGGGGCGGTGTACCGCGGATTTATCGAGATGTGACGGCCGTTGGCCGCGGGGTGCGCGGTGGCGCTGCCGGCCGTCGGTAGGCATGGGAACTAACCGCTGAAAGCGAACGCCTTAAGGGAGGGCTGCACGAAATGACGGACTTCGCGAGTGACCTGACGCTGGGGATCAACGGCTTCGGCCGTATCGGCAAACTGACCGCCTGGACCCACGTGGCCCGCAAATATTTCCGGCACATCGTGGTCAACATCGGCCGCCAGGCCGGCACCTCGCTGGCGGACATCGCCCACTACCTGGAGCGTGACTCGACGTACGGCGCCCTGGAAGGCTACCTGTACGGCTTCCGGGGAAAGCCCGTCGTCGGCGAGATCGACGAGGATCGGGGCACCATGGTGGTGGACGGTGTGCCGTTCACTTTCCTGAGAACCCACCGGAATCCCCTGGACATCGAGTGGGACCGCCACGACGTTTCCATCGTGGTGGACACCACCGGACAGTTTTTAGACCCCACCTTGCCGGCCGACGACCCCAAGGGCGCCCTGCGGGGGCACCTGGAACGCGGCGTTCAGAAGGTCATCGCCTCGGCCCCCTTCAAAATCAAGGACAAGCGCCAGCCCATGCCCGAGGACGCCGTTACCACCGTGATGGGCATCAACGCCCATGACTACGACCCGCGCCGGCACTGCCTGATCTCCAACGCTTCGTGCACCACCACCTGCCTGGCGCACATGATGAAGCCGCTCATCAACGCTTTCGGCCATCAGCGCATCCTGTCCGCCTCCATGGCCACGGTCCACGCCGCCACCGGTTCGCAGTCGGTGCTCGACCGCCTGCCCAAGGCCGGCAAGACCGACCTTCGCAAGAACCGCAGCATTATGAACAACATCATCCTGACCACCACCGGGGCGGCCAACGCCCTGCGCCTGGTGATTCCCGAGATGGAGGAGATCGGTTTTATCGCCGAGTCGGTGCGCATCCCTACGGCCACCGGGTCTCTGATTATCCTGGTGATCAACCTGCAGGAGGACCACTCCAGCGAATTCATCCGCCGGGAGACCATCAACGGCGTCTACCGTCAGGCAGCCGAGGATGATCCCCACGGCTACCTCTACTACACCGAAGAGCAGAACGTCTCCTGCGACATCATCGGTATGCCGCAGGTGGCGGCCACCATCGAGGGCCATGAGACCCACACCCGCACGGCCGAAACCACCATCGACCTGAGCCAGGTGCCCGGCCTGCAAAAAGAGGTGCTGCCGCTGCTGAAGGACACCATCGTGCGCGTTCCGGTGACCCAGGCCGTCATCTACGGCTGGTACGACAACGAGATGGGCAGCTACGTGCACATGCTCTACGAGCGCACCGTGACGGTGGCCGAGCACCTGTAGCCCGGCGGGCCTCAGTAGACCTTGCGGCGGGAAAAGCCGCGGCCCAGCACGTTAAACGTGTTTCCCATGATCACGAAGGCGTTCTCGTCGCAGCTGAAGACGGCATCCTCCAGGCGCTTGATCTGGTAGTTGTGCACCACGGTCAAGATGACCTTCTTGGGCCGGCCGGTGTAGGCGCCGGTGCCGTTGAGGAAGGTCACCCCGCGGTGCAGCTTCCCGGTGATCACCTGCATGATTTCATCGGCCTTGTCCGAGATGACGAGCACCAGTTTGCGCTGGTTGGAAATGGTCAGTACGTAGTCCAGTACCTGGGAGATGACAAAGCTCAGCGCCAGCGAGTACAGCACCAGGTCGGTGTTCAGCACGCTGAAGCTGAAGCCGAACAGCACCAGGTTGAACATTATGTAGAACGTTCCCATGCGGACGTTGAATTTCTGGTGCAGGATGATGGCGATGATGTCGTTGCCGCCCGCCGATCCCAGGGAGTGCAGGGTGATGCCCGAACCGATGCCCAGAAGGATGCCGGCGGCCAGAACGGCCAGCATGGGGTCGTGCACGGGGATCTGCAGCGAGATGCGCTCGATGGCCGCCGAAAAGACCACCGTGCCGTAGATGCTGTAGAGAAAGAAGCGCCGGCTGACGAACAGCCAGCCCACCACGAAGATGGGGATGTTGATGAGGAAGTACCAGATGCCGGGGTTGAGCAGCCCGGTGTAGTAGTAGATCAGCAGGCTGAGGCCGGTGGTGCCGCCGGTGATGAACTTGTGGGGCACGGCAATGCCGTTGAGACCGATGGCGAAAACCACGGCCCCCGTGGTGATCAGGAAAAGGTTCCAGGCCACCGAAGACATGTATTTTCTGATAACAGCCATGAGGTCGACTCTCGATTTTGAATATATTTAAGAAAAACAGACTGTTTTGTATGCTACCGCACAGCGGACGCAGGCATAATAAGACCGCCGGGCCGGATGTCAAGGCCGTGCCGCACCCGGGGGACAGCCGTTACAGCCAGTGGACGTCGTGGGGGTCGAAGCTTAGGTAGACGGGGTCTGACGGCCAAAGAGACAGGCGGCGGAAGGCCGTCGGTGCCATGCGCACGTTGAAATGGTGGCCGTCCACGGATACGGTCACCAGGAACGCGTCGGTGTGCGGGCGGTGGGCGATGGAGAGCACCGTTCCCGCGAGGCAGGTCCCGCCGGACAACGGCCGGTCGGCGGACAGGCGCATGCGGGCGGGGTCGATGATGACCACCTGCCGCCGGCCGGAAGGGGCGGGCAGGACGATCTTCTGGTCTGCGGCGAGGCTTTTTTCCACGCGGCCGTCGTTGCGGCGTTTCCAGGGGCCGAAGATGACGTTTCCCAGACCGGCGTCCACGATGCGCCCCTGGAACAGGAACACCACCCGTTCGCAGACCTCTTCCAGCCACTGATGATTGTGGCTGGCGATCAGCAGGCTGGCGCCCCACATACGCCGGGCGCGGGCCGCCGCCTCCCGGATGAGGTAGGCGCTGTGGGCGTCCACGCTGGCGGTGGGTTCGTCCAGGATGAGCACCTCCGGTTTGAGCGCCAGGCGGGCGGCCAGGGCCACGCGCTGGGCCTCTCCGCCCGAGAGCTGGTGCCACCGGCGGCGACAGAAATCCGCGTCCAGGCCCACCCACGACAGGCTCTCGAGCACCCGCCGCGCGATGTCCCGGCGCACGCCGCGCACCTTTAGACCGTAGGCCACGTTTTCGAAGACCGAGCGTTTCAGCAGGTACGGTTCCTGGAGCAGCAGCGACACCCGCCGCCGCTGGGAAAAGGAGATCTCCTGCAGCGGCATCCCGCGGAAACGAAACGCCCCGGCCGCCGGTTTTTCCATCAGGGCCAGGATGCGCAGCAGCGTGCTCTTGCCGCTGCCGTTGGGCCCGGCAAAGCCCACGGCCGAGCCGTGCTCGATGACCAGGCTTCCGATGCGCAGCACGGGTTTGCCGTCATAGGCGGCCGTCAGGTTTTTCAGGCGGTAGAGTTCATCAGCCATGGGCATTTCCAGGAAGCGGTTCAGGCCTGCCACCTGCGCTTGAGCAGGGAGAGGCTGAAGTTGACGCCCAGCGCGATGGCCAGCAGCACCAGGCCCAGGGCGATGCCGGTGGCGAATTCCCCCTTGCCGGTTTCCAGGGCGATGGCGGTGGTGATGGTGCGGGTGTGCCACTTGATGTTGCCCCCCACCATCATGGAGATGCCCACTTCGGTCATCACCCGGCCGTAGGCCGTCACAGCCGCCGTGAGGATGCCGAAGTGCGCTTCGCGCACGGTGGTCAACAGGATCTGCCGGCCATCGGCGCCCAGAGCGGTGAGGGTGGGTCGCAGCCGGCGGTCCAGGGCCTCGACAGCCGCTGCCGTCAGGGCCGTGATGACGGGCAGGGCCAGGATGGTCTGGCCGATGACGATGGCCGGCAGGGTGAAGAGAAGGCCCAGTTCCCCCAGGGGACCCCTCCGCGAGACGAAAGCATACACCAACAGGCCGATGAAGACCGTCGGCAGCGACAGCAGGGTGTCCACCAGGGTGCGCAGGCTGCGCTTGCCGGGAAACTCGGCGTAGCCCAGCACGAAGCCGGCCGGGATGCCCAGCAGCAGGCTCAGCAGCACAGACGCCGTGGACACCCGCACGGTGGTGCCGATGGCCGAAAAGACCGCCGGATCCTGGCGCCACAGGAGCGTGAAGGCCTGCACAAAACCGTCCAGAAGGAAATCCATCTTGGCGCGCTATTCCTCCGCATAGGTGATGCGCCCGCACAGGCGCACATCGTAGCCCTGGAAAGTCTGAGCCAGCCGATGGAATTCCTTCTCCTGCAGCAGGCCCAAAAAACGCTGGATGGACCTTTCGAAAAACAGGTCCCGGGAAACCAGGAAGTCGTATCGTTCGCGGCGCACGGCGATGAAGTCCAGCCCCAGCAGGGCGGCCACCGCCCGGATGCCCATGCCGGCGTCGGCCCGGCCCGCCAGCACCTCGAAGGCCACCGCCAGATGGGTGGGAAACTCCCGCTGGAAGCCCTCGATGCCGGCCGGATCGATGCCGGCCTTGTGCAGCTCGTGCTCCAGCAGCAGCCGCGTGCCGGTGCCTTCGGGACGGTTGGCCAGGCGAATGCCGGGGCGCCCCAGGTCGGCGACGCCGCAGATCTTTTCGGGGTTTCCCGGGGCCACGATGAGTCCCTGCTCACGGAAACAGAAGTTGACCACCGTGGGCAGCGGCCCCTGGATGTGTTCGGCCAGGTACGCGAAATTGTACTCCTGCCCGTCGCCGTGCATCAGGTGGGAGGTGGCCATGTGGCAGCGCCCGCGGTTCAGCGCCTGCAGCCCGCCGAGGCTGCCGGTGGAGCCGAAGACGCACAGGTGGTCGGGAAAGCGGCTGTTGAAGAGCGCGATGGTGCGCTCCAGCAGTGGGTCGTTGCTGCCGGCGATGATCAGCGGGTCGCCGGCCGGGGAAATGCCGGACCGGCTGGGGTAGTTGATCACGTGGCTGTCGATCCAGGCCTCCACCAGGTGGCGCGGGAAGATCCACTTGCCGGTCACCTTGCAGGCCGGCAGGCCCTTTTCGGAGATCAGGGAATAGACCACCTTTTCATTGACGTCCAGCAGTTCGGCTACTTCCCGGGTGCTGAGAAAGGTTTTCGGGGCGTCAGACATGGCACAAAGGCTCCATTTCGGTTATTTTGACGCCATATAAACCTTTTTTGGATCGGAAAGTCAACGAAAGAGGTTTAAAAGAGAAAAGAAGCTCTTCCCCTTCTTCCTGTTTGCGGCCCGCATCCATGATGCCTCGCCCGCGGCCGCATGGTGGTGCGCCGCTCCTAACGGGCCCCGGCGTTGGGCGTAAACAGGGGCTTGCCCAGCAGTTTGAAATCGGCGATCAGCTTCTGGGCACGCGTTGAGGTGATCCAGTCGCTGAAGCGGCGTGCCAGGTCGTCGCGCACCTTGGGGCATCGCTGCTTGTTGATGACGATGACGCCGTACTGGTTGAACAGCTCCGGCGATCCCTGCACCAGGATGGCGAAAGGCGATTTCCCCTTCCGGGAGGCCTCGTATTTGATGTAGGTGCCGCGATCGGTGAGGGTGTAGCCACCGCGCTCGGCGGCGATGTTGATGGTTGAGAGCATCCCCTGGCCGCTCTGGACATACCAGGACTGCTTTTCGGGCGGCGTCATGCCCGCCAGTTTCCAGAGCTTGATTTCTTTCTTGTTGGTACCCGAGTTGTCGCCGCGGCTGATGAAAAAAGCCTTTTTTTCTGCGATTTTGTGAAAGGCCTGCCTGACGTCCAGCCCCTTGATGCGGGCCGGATCCGCCTTGGGGCCGATGAGCACGAAATCGTTGTACATCACCCTGCGGCGGTTCACGCCGTAGCCGTCGGCCACGAATTTTTTCTCGGCCTCGGGGGCGTGCACCATCAGCACGTCCACGTCGCAGTTCTGGCCCAGCTTGAGGGCCTTGCCGGTCCCCACCGCCACCCATTTCAGGGGGATGCCGGTGTCGCGGGTGAATTCGGGCGCCAGGTAGTCCAGCAGGCCGGTGTTGTCGGTGCTGGTGGTAGTGGCCATCATGAGGGCCTCGCCTGCGACGGCCGGTCCGCAGAGAGCCAAGCCGAGAATCATCACTGCCGCGATTATAAACCGGTTTTTCCTCATCACGATATTCCTTTCGGTGGAAAGCACGGGGTTTTTCCCGAACTGGTTGATATGGCAGCTTCTAATGCCTTAAAAAGGAATATTAGTCAAGAAAATTTTGGTGTATTGATAAAGAGATACTTATAATAACTTATATAAACCTCAACGGGCAGGGTGGTATTCCATAGTGTCCCGGCACGCCGGGAATGGGGAAAAGGGGACTGTCGGCAGAGCCCGGGGGACCCGCCCGCCTTGAGCAAAGCGGGCCCGTCCGGGGATCCGGGGTGGCGGGCTATTCGCAGGCGCTGTGCGTGATGGCCGCCTGGGGGCATACCTCCACGCAGGTGCAGCACTGGATGCACTGGTCGATGTAGGCGGCCACGGCCTTGCCGTCCTGCAGTTCATAGACTTCGCCGGGGCACTGGTCCACGCACATGGCGCTGCCGTTGCACTTGTCGTAGTCGATTTCGATGGTGACCTCGTCGCTCTTCCAGGTTTTGACGCTCATAATGTTCCTCCTGCTGTCTCAGGTTGTGGATTTCCCCCGTGCCGACGGATCGTGCAGCAGGGAGAGCATCCTTGAAGAAGTGTATTCACCCACGTCGGCCAGGGCGTCGGTGGGCAGAAAAAGGTCGGCGTTATTCGAGTACAGGCAGGTAGCCGCCGCCGGGAAGTCCTCGTCGGCCTCGTAGAAAATATAACACAGGGCGATTTTGGGAAGGGGGTAGAGTACGAAGCCGAAGTCGCCGCCCGTGCCCTCGGGTGGCGGGTGTCCGCCGAAGGTTTTCTCGATGCGGTCGGCCGCCTGCGCGATGCGGGCTACGTGGGGGACCAGCGTCTGCTCGGTGCGCGCCGCGAAGGCCCCGGCGTAGGGCATGCTGTCGGGAAGCTCCTTGAAGGCCCGAAGGGGCTGCAGCCGCATCTCCCGGTTTTCCACATGCAGGGCATACAGCGAAATAAGAATGCCCACCGGGCCGGTCTGGGGGCGATCCCCCAGGGTGATTCCGTCGGGCGCGATCACACAGCGCCTCCCAAAGGCGGGGAAAACGAATCGTTGGTCCCGGCGCTGGGCCGGAAGGGCGCGTGCCAGGTCCCCGGCAAGGTCGCGGTAAAGCCGTTCCAGGTTGTCACGGATGATTTGTTCGTAGGCCCCGGTCACTGCGCGGTGCTCTGGTCGGCCAGCGAAAGCCGTCCCTTGGTGGAAAACGGCATCGAGGAGAAAAAACCGCCCAGCTTCAGTTTCCCGGAAAGTTCGTAGTCGATCTCTTCCGGTCCCCTGCCGGTGTGCCGGGCCTGCTGGAGCATGCCGATGACGGCTCCGGCCATCGTGACCATGGAGGAATACACCTTCACTTCCAGCGTGTCGCTTCCAAAGGCCGGAATGACACGGCTGTCGCTGGATACGCCCGAGGCGATGCGACGGCCGTTGATGGCCAGGTCACAGCTCAGTCCCTTGATGGACAGGTCGCTGTCGTTGGGGTTGATGACCCGCAGGGTGACCAGAAAGTGGGCCTCCATGGCCTTGACTTCCCCGGGACGGATGTCGGCCACTTGGATGCGCGGCGGGTCTTTTCGGACCATGGTGGTACAGGCGGCTGTCAACAGGACGATCAGTGCGCAGAGCAGATATCGGCCCGTGGCTCGCAGCGGGAAATCTCCTAATCGGGTTTTCATGGGCAACCTCGAAAGCTTTGCAAGGGCAGCGGCTTTTCCTCTTCACCCCCGAAGACAGGGATCGCGCAAACCGGCCGACTCAGTCCATGGCCGACACGACGGTGAAGCCCTCGTCTTCCAGGGCCTTCCGGATGCCGGCGGTCTTGCACGACGTCAGTCGGAAGTAATAGGTGCGTTTACCGGCGCTGCGGGTGGTCATTCCCACGTTGATGATGTCGCCGCCGCTGTCGTGAATGATTTGTGTGGCCTTCTTAAAGGCGCCCGGTTTTTCTTCGATTTCCACGTCCACGCGGGAACTGGCCGAGAGCATGCCCATCATGTCGATGAAGGTGCGCAGCATGTCCGTGGCCGTGATGATGCCCACCAGGCGGCCGTTCTCCACCACCGGCATGCCGCCGATCTTGTTCTTGTAGATGAGCTGGGCCCCGATTTCGATGTCGTCGTCCGGCCCCACGCTGATGGGGTTCCTGATCATCAGGTCCTCCAGCGTGAGGTCGCCCACCATGGAGGGGATCAGGCCCTGTTTCATGTCGGCCAGGGTGACGAAACCCACCAGGCGGTTGTGCTCGGCCACCACCGGCAGGTGGCGGATGGAGTTGTGCTTCATCAGCTCGATGGCCTCGGTGACGGTGGTGTCCCGGGTGATGGTGATGGGGTCCGGTATCATCAGCGATCGGATTTTCATGACCCATTCCTCGAAGCGTCGGGCCGGTTTTCCCGGCGCCGGGGTTCGTAGAGGCAGAGCGGTTCTTCGGCCAGATAGTCGCCGGTGGCCTCGTAGGCCCGGGCGCGGCATCCGCCGCAGACGCGCTTGTACTCGCAGCGGCCGCACTTTCCGGTCAGCTTATCATAATTGCGCAGATCAAGAAAGACCTTGGAGCGATACCAGATGTCGCCGAAGTCCTGCCGCGTGACGTCGCCGCTGTCTACGTGCAGAAAGCCGCAGGGCTGCACGATGCCGCGGTGGGAGATGAAGCAGAACCCCGTGCCTCCCAGGCAGCCGCGGGTGACGGCGTCCAGGCCGTGGGACTGGAAGGTGACCGTCTTGCCTTCGTCCCTGGCCCGCTGGCGCAGGATGCGGTAGTAGTGGGGGGCGCAGGTGGCCTTGAGCTGCAGTTGGGTGCGTTCACGCTGATCGTAGAACCAGTGCAGGGTGCGTTCGTACTCCTCGGCCGTGATGGCCTGGTCGGAGATGTATTTTCCGCGGCCGGTGGGTACCAGCAGGAAGATGTGGTGCGCCACGGCGCCCAGCTGCACGGCCAGATCCTCTATGCGCGGAATTTCCTCCAGGTTGGCGCGCGTGACGGTAGTGTTGACCTGAAAATCGATGCCCGCCTGCTTGATCAGCTCGATGCCCCGCAGGGCGCCGTCGAAGGCGCCGGGCACGCCGCGGAAGGCGTCGTGCTTCTCGGCGCTGGCGCCGTCCAGGCTGATGCTGATGCGCTGGATGCCGGCGCCGGCCATGCGCGCGGCGTTTTCGGGTGTCACCAGGGTGCCGTTGACGGCCATGACCATTCTCAGACCCAGTTCGTTGCCGTGGGCCGCCACCTCGAAGATGTCTTCGCGCAGCAGGGGTTCGCCGCCGGTCAGGATGACAATGCATTTGCCCACTTCCGCGATCTGGTCCAGCAGCCGCAGCGCGGCGGGCGTGTCCAGTTCGCCGCTGTAGGGCCCCATGGTGGCCGAGGCCCGGCAGTGCACGCAGGCCAGGTTGCAGTTGCGCGTGATTTCCCAGGCCACCAGCCGCAGGGTGTCGTTGGTTGCCTTGCCGGGGTGGCCGCCGTGGGGATGTCCGTGGGGTTTGTGATTTTCAACGTGGTTCATGCGTTCAGTATCCTTGCCGCGGCGGGGGCAAAATAGGTCAGGATCATGTCGGCGCCGGCGCGCTTGATGGCTGTCAGGGTCTCCATCATCACCCTTTTCTCGTCCAGCCAGCCCATCTTGGCGGCCGCCTTGATCATGGCGTACTCGCCGCTGACGTTGTAGGCCGCCACGGGCAGGTCGATTTCCTGGCGCACGCGGCAGATGACGTCCAGATAGGCCAGGGCGGGCTTGACCATGATGATGTCGGCGCCCTCTTCGACATCCAGCGTCGCCTCACGCACGGCCTCCAGGGCGTTGGCCGGGTCCATCTGGTAGGTGCGCCGGTCGCCGAAGCGCGGCGCCGAGTCGGCCGCTTCGCGAAACGGACCGTAGTAGGCCGAGCAGTACTTGGCGCTGTAGGCCATGATGGGTACGTGGCTGAAGCCCTTTTCGTCCAGGCTGTCGCGAATCTCGCCCACGCGTCCGTCCATCATGTCCGAGGGGGCCACCATGTCGGCGCCGGCCCGGGCGTGGGACAGGGCCGTGCGCGCCAGCAGATCCAGCGAGGCGTCGTTGTCGATGACCTCGCCTTCCACCACGCCGCAGTGGCCGTGATCGGTATAGGCGCACAGGCACACGTCGGTGATCACCACCATCTCCGGCACGCGGTCCTTGACGGCCCGCACGGCCTGCTGCACGATGCCGTCTTTGGCATAGGCCCGGGTACCCAGCGGGTCTTTGCTGTCCGGCACCCCGAAGAGGATCACCGCCGGGATGCCCAGCTGCCAGGCCTTGCGGGCCTCGGCGGCGATGTTGTCCACCGAGTAGTGGTACTGGCCCGGCAGCGATGAGATAGGCTCGGCCACCTTCCTGCCGCCCACCGCGAACAGGGGGTAGATGAAGTCGTCCGGAGACAGTTCGGTCTCCCGGATCATGCGCCGCAGGGCTTCACTGGCGCGCATGCGCCGGGGTCGGTAGTCGGGAAACAGCATGGCTTCTCCTTTTCAGGAAATTTCTTCGTCCGTAAGGTAACAGGCGGGGTCGGGCGCCCACAGGTCGCCGGTGACGGCCTCGGCGCGCACCCGGAAGTTCCCCCCGCAGATGTCCAGCCAGCGGCAGCGGGCGCAGCGCCCCTTTACGTATTTTTTCTTCTCCTTGAGCTTGCCCATGAGCGGTTCGGAAAGATCCGTCCAGATCTCTGAGAACGGCCGCTGCCGGACATTGCCGAAGCTGTAGTGGCGCCAGAACTGGTCGGCGTAAACTTCTCCGTCCCAGCTGACGCAGCCGATGCCGCGGCCCGAACTGTTGCCTTCGTTCATCTGCAGCAGCTCGAGTACTTCTGCCGCCCGCTCGGGATCCTCGCGCAGCAGGCGCAGGTAGACGTAAGGGCCGTCGGCATGGTTGTCCACCGTCAGGATTTCCTTGGGCTTGCCCTTTTCGTGGAGCTTGCGGGTCAGGTCCATGATCAGGTCCACCGCTTTGCGGGTCTCCTCGTGGCTGGCGTCGTGCTTGACAAGTTCGGAGCCGCGCCCGGCGTAGACCAGGTGGTAGAAGCAGGCCCGCGGGATGTCCCGCTCTTCGAGCAGTTCGAAGATGCGCGGGATTTCGGCCAGGTTGAACTTGTTGATGGTGAATCGCAGGCCCACCTTGATGCCGGCCTCCTTGCAGTTCTCGATGCCCTCCATGGCGGCCGCGAAGGCCCCCTTGATGCCCCGGAAACGGTCGTTGACCTCCTGCATGCCGTCCAGGCTGATGCCCACGTAGGAAAGTCCGATCTCCTTGAGGGTGCGCGCCTTCTCCGGCGTAATCAGGGTGCCGTTGGTGGAGATCACGGCACGCATGCCTTTCTGCACGGCGTGGGCCGCCAGTTCCGGAAGGTCCTTGCGCACCAGCGGCTCACCGCCCGAAAAGAGCACCACCGGTACGCCGAAGGCGGCCAGGTCGTCGAGCAGCCGTTTGCCCTCGCCGGTGGTCAGTTCGTCGTCAAACTCGCGGTCCCGGGCATGGGCGTAGCAATGGATGCACTTCAGGTTGCAGCGCCGGGTGATATTCCAGACCACCACCGGGCGTTTGTCGGCGGAAAACTGCAGCAGGTGGGAGGGCAGTTTCGAGGAGTGCCGCCCGTAGCGCAGTGCGTCGGACGGCTCCACCGTACCGCAGTAGAGTTTCGATATGCCAATCATATGTCATTTGCCTTCTTGGGTTCAGGAGGCGGCCCCTCCGGTGTCCGGGCCGGCCGCCGGGCTAAAATAAAATCAACCACAGGGAGCCCGGGGGCCACAGCGGGTCACGAGGCTTTTCTGCGGCGGCCCGCACATCCTGTGGTGATCGGTGGCGCGCGTCTCGCTTTCAGGGGTGCCGCTGTCGTCCGCACCCCCCTGGCGGCGGTGCGGACGCAGGTCGATTCAGTGTCCGGACAGTTTCAGTTCGTCGCGAATCAGGTCTTCGAGAAATCCCTCGGGGTCTGTCAGGGCCCGGCGCGTGAGGAAGAAACGGTTGCGGCCCGTCTTTTCGCGGATCAGCTTGAGGCCGTATTCGAAATCCTCGGAGAGCTTTTTCTCGAGTTCCTGGAGAGTGAGGATGTCATCGATCACCTGCTCGATGATGAAGTCGATGGCCTCCTCCTCCAGTACGATATTGATATCATGGGTTTTGTAAAAGTAAAGCTCGATTTTCTTGATCTCGTCGTGCAGCTGCTTGACGCGCTGGATGACGTGGCCGACGTCCATGATGTGGCGCGCGTAAAAAGTGGCCACCATGGCGATGCGCGAAGGCGTCAGGGCCAGGTTGTACTTTTCGGCCAGCATGGCACGGTTGTTTTGAATGTAGTCGTGAATAAAGGCGTGCTCCTCGGCCGCCAGTCGCCGGAATTCCTGTTGGTCGCGTTTGCGGGGCCCGGCGGCCAGCCGTTCCACGGCGGCCTGCGGTTTCGCGATGATCCCGGGCGTCACCGCGAAATGGCGAATTTCCAGCGAGGGCAGCCGTTTTTCGAACTCCAGCAGCGCTTTTTCCACGGCGCTGACCAGTCCCCGGGCGCCGGTGTTTTCCTTGAAGGCCCGGGCGGCCAGCAGGCGCAGCGCCCGATCGTCGAACTTGATGTCAATGCCGTAGGCGGCAAAGTCCAGTTTTTTGCCCAGGATGATGGGGTTGTTGGGGTTTTTGAGGATCTCGAAAAGGTCGTCCTCGCCCAGTTTCTCGAACACGGCGCGCACCGGCAGCCGTCCCACGAATTCGGACTCGAAGCCGAACTTGATGAGGTCCTCGGAGCTCACGTGGCGCAGGAAATCCGTCTCGTCGCGGCTCTCGTGGACCTGGGCACCGAAACCGATCCCCTGCCTGGCGATGCGTTTGCGAATGATTTCCGGCAGTTCAGAAAAAGCGCCGCTGACGATGAACAGGATGTTGCGCGTGTTGACGGTGCGTTTCTTGCGGTCGCCCGTCTTGCGGAAACGCTCGATCTCCTGGAACATGGAGATGGGGTCGTGGGGCACCTTGAGTTCGACCTCGGTCTCCTCCATGGGCTTGAGCAATGCCCGCTGGACGCCGGTGCGCGATACGTCGGCGCCGATGATGTGCCGGCTGCCCGCGATTTTGTCGATTTCATCGATGTAGATGATACCGTGCTGGGCCAGCTCGATGTCGTCGTCGGCCTCGCGCACCAGGTCGCGCACCAGATCCTCCACGTCACCGCCCACGTAGCCGGTTTCGCTGAACTTGGTGGCATCGCCCTTGACGAAAGGCACCCCGATGCGGTTGGCGATCAGCTTGACCATGTAAGTCTTGCCCACGCCGGTGGGGCCGATCATAAGGATGTTGTTCTTGATGCGCCCCACCATGTCGCCGGCCTGCTCACGGCCGGAGCGGGTGCGGCGGATGCGGTTGAAGTGGGTGCAGATCTTGGTGGCCAGCACCGCCTTGGCCATGTCCTGCTTGATGATGTACTGGTCCAGGTAGGCGATCAGGTCTTCCGGCTTGAGGTCGAAATCGATGACGCTGCCGGACTTTTGCTCGCCTGCATCGCCCTCGCTTTCGGCATTCATGGTGAGCACACGCGGCGTAATCATGCGCACGCTGCTGCCGAATTTCTTGGACAGAAACTCGCTGATTTCCTTTTCAATTTCCTTGGGAGTGGGTATTTTTTCGTTCTTCTCCATACCACCGAGTATAATCATTTGCGCCCCTGAATGCAAGCAGGAGGGGGTTGCGGCCGGCTAGTCCGGAATCAGGATGCTGGTGCCCCGGGTGCGGCGGCTCTCCAAGTCCTCGTGGGCGCGGGCGGCCTCGGAAAGCGGGTAGGTCTGCCGGATCTCGACCTGCACGGCACCCTTCGCGATGACGTTGAACAGGTCCCGGGCATGCGCCAGCAGGTCTTTGCGTTCGGCCGTGTAGGTCATCAGGCTGGGCCGCGTGATAAACAGCGACCCCCTGGCCGCCAGCATGGCCAGGTCCAGCGGTGGAACCGGTCCCGAGGACTGCCCGAAGCTGACCATCATCCCCATGGGGCGCAGGCAGTCCAGGGATTTATCGAAGGTGTCGCGGCCCACTGAATCGTAGACCACGTCCACCCCCCGTCCCCCGGTGATCTCCCGCACCCGCGCGACCAGGTCCTCGTGTCGGTACTCGATGGGGTGGTCGCAGCCGTTCCGCCGGGCCAGTTCGGCTTTTTCCGGCGAGCCCACCGTACCGATGACGGTGGCGCCCAGGTAGTGTGCCCACTGGCACACGATCAGGCCCACACCGCCGGCGGCGGCGTGGATCAGGATGGTGTCGCCGCGGCGCACCCGGTAGCACCCCCTGAGGAGGTAGCGGGCGGTCATGCCCTGGAGCATGATGGCGGCCCCCTGGCGGGTGGAGATGCCGTCCGGCAGGCGCACCAGGCGGTGGGCCGCAATGGTGCGCGCCTGGGCGTAGGCCCCGGGCGGCAGACCGGCGTAAGCCACGCGGTCACCAACACGCAGCCGGGAAACCCCGGGGCCCACCTCTTCGATGACACCGGCACCCTCCAGGCCCGGTGTGGCCGGAAGCGACGGCAGGGGATAGAGGCCGGTGCGGTGGTAAACGTCGATGAAGTTGAGCCCCACGGCTTCGTGGCGGATCAGCACTTCGCCGGGGCCGGGGCGGCCCGGATCGATTTCTTCCCAGCGCAGCACTTCCGGGCCACCGGTTTCGTACATGCGGATGGCCATTGTCATGACAGGATCCTCTGCGGGCGGGCCGGCCGTGTTCGCCGGCTACTTGAATTCGCGGTGGCAGGCGGCCACGCGGCTCTTGATGTCACGCAGCTCGTGGGCCACGGTTTCGGGCCGCCCCTCGCGCACGGCCCGTTCCAGGTTGCCGAGATGGTCGAGGTATTCATCCATGGCGTCGCGCCACTCGGGTTCGGCATGGCGGGCGAAGGCGTATGACTGGGCTACGAATTGCGCCAGCGTCCCGGGGTCCGGCAGCCCGTCACCCTCCCTGGCTTGGCGCAACAGGTTCTTGAAGCTTGCGTTGAGCTGCTTTTTGACCGTTTTGAAGGATTCCTTCCATTGGGCGATCTCGCGCCGGTCCTCTTCCGGGTAGCCGTCCAGGGTGGACCACTGCCATTTGAGCTTGGCCGTAAAGCGCCCCTTTTTTTCACTGAAACCGATTTTTACCGCCAGTTGGTCGGAAACCGGCCACGAGCGTCCCTCCATTGCAACGGTCCCCTCGCGCAACTGCCGTGCCAGGCGTTCCAGCAGGTCGGCCAGTTCCTCGCGGTTCAGGCTTTTTTTCCGCTTGCGCTTCATGGGCTGTCTCCGTCGGTACACCCGTGCCGGTATCAGCGCGCCAGCATGGCGCGCATCATGTCGCCGGCGTTCTCGGCGTGGTCGGCGATGGCGCCGATGGTCTCGGCCAGCCGCACCATGTGAAAGATGGTTACCGGGTCGGTCTTCAGGTTGAGGGCCTTGCGCTTGATGCGGTCTTCGATCTTGTCGGCGCCGTGTTCCAGGTGGTGCAGGTCGTGGATCATTTTTTTTACTTGGTCACGCTGTTGGTTGGAGAAGGATTTGAAATACCTGCGGGCGCCGTCGACCAGCTGGCTGAGGGCCTCGATGAGCTCCACCACGGCGTTGGCCAGCTCCAGGAAATCATCGCCCAGTTGCTCGGGGATGCCGGGGTCGATGCGGTAGGACAGCCAGTTCAGGGCTTCTTCCACCGAGTCCAGCACCTGGTCCTGTTCCCGCAGGTAGCGAAAGAGCTGGAACTTGTCCACCGGCATGAGGGTTCCCTTGGGGATGTGGCCCCGGACGCGGCGTTTGACGGCGTCGGCCTGGCTTTCCAGCCGGTCGGTCTGGCGGCGCAGGTCCTCGAAAGCCTCCCCCCGGCCGGTCACGTGCTGTGCCATGGCCTTTTCGAAAAGATGGGCACAGGCCTTGACCAGTTCGGCGTGCTCTTGCAGCCCCTCGAAGGGGGAAGTCATGAACAGGGATAGAAAGGGCGTGCGCATGTCGCCTCCTTTACAGAAATGAGGCCAGAATCTTGAAGATCACCATGCTGGTCAAAGCGGCTGCCGGCACGGTCAGGACCCAATATACCATAATTTTTAAGATAATTCCAAAATTGACGGCTTCAATACCACGGGACAGCCCGACGCCCAGCACCCCGCCTACGGCGGCGTGGGTGGTGGACACCGGCAGGCCCATCTTGGAGGCCGCCAGCACCGTGGTGGCGGCCGCGAAATCAACGCAGAAGCCGCGGGTGTTGGTCAGGGTGGTGATGCGGTGGCCCACCGTGTCCATCACACGGTAGCCGGCCATGGCGATGCCCGCTGCGATGCCGATGCCCCCGAAACCCAACAGGAAAATCGGCACCGGCACCTTCTGGCCCACGCTGCCGGTTTTGACCAGGAAATAGATGACCGCCAGGGGGCCGATGGCGTTGGCCACGTCGTTGGCCCCCTGGGCCAGGGCCACGTAGCAGGAGGTGCCGATCTGGATGCGCCGGAAGATTTCTTCCACGCCGTTGCGGTGCCGCGAGAGGTCCCAGCGCCCGAGCAGCAGGCGGCTGGCGACGCCCAGCAGGGCCGCCAGAACTCCGCCGGCCAGCAGGGACGTCCAGGTGGCCAGGTGCAGGGTTTTGCCCAGGGGCGTCTTGAACAGAAACGACAGGATCACCACGAAGCAGGCGGCCGCCACGAACACCGGCGCCAGGCCCACGGCGCTGGCCAGGGGGTCGGGGCGGTTGAGGATCAGTTTCATGATCACCTTGAACATCAGCAGGCCGATGACCAGGCTAAAGACCGGTGAGATGATCCAACTGGCCACCACGGCCCCCAATTTGGGCCAGTTGATGACACCAAGCCCGCCGGCCATGACACCGTAGCCGATCATGGCTCCCACGATGGAGTGCGTGGTGGAGACGGGCAGGGACTTCCAGGTGGCGAAACTGACCCACAGGGCGGCGGCCAGCAGGGCCGAAAGCGCACCGATGAGGGCCATGTGGGGGTCGTTGAGAATGTCCGTGGCCACGATGCCCTTGCGGATGGTGTCGGTGACGTGCGACCCGATGAAAGTGGCGCCCACGATATTGAGAATGCCGGCGATGAAGACGGCCTGCCGGATGGTGATGGCCTTGGCGCCCACCGCCGAGGCCATGGAGTTGGCCACGTCGTTGGCGCCGATGTTCCAGGCCATGTAGAACCCGAAGACGTATCCTGTGATCAGGATGATAGTGGCTTGGTCCATAACGGTATCGTCGGCTTCCTGGAAAGGGTGAAGTCAAAATCCCGGCGATTGCCCCGTGAAGCGCTGGCGATGGAGATGGACCCGCTTTATCAGAAAAACCTTTTTAAATAAAGCACCAATCGGGTTTTCGTTTGCCTGCCCGCCGGATATGGGATATGGAGGAAGCGGTTTTTTGCAGGAATCCCTGACACATTCTTGGCGGGAAATCACCATGGAACACCTGTTTGCCCAATTTCTGGGAGCCCGCTCTTTGCCGGTTCTCTTCCTGATCATGGCGGTGTGCATCTACGCTCTGAGCCGCGGTGCCGACTGGCTGGTGGAGGAAGCCGTGCTGCTGTCGCGCAAGTGGGGTGTCCCCAAGCTGCTCATCGGCGCCACGGTGGTCAGCCTGGGAACGACCCTGCCCGAGGCGGCCGTCTCTGTGTTCGCCGCCATCGAGGGCAAGCCCGACATCGCGCTGGGCAACGCGGTGGGCTCCATCATTTGCGACACTGGCCTGATTCTGGGCATCGCGACCCTCATGTCCCCGCTGCCGCTGACCGGCCAGGTGGTGCACCGACAGGGGTGGCTGCAGCTGGGGGCCGGTTTCCTGCTGGTGGCGGCCTGCATCCCGCTTTCGGATCCGGGCGGCATTTTCTCCCGCGGGGGCGTGTTGCCGCGGTACATGGGTGTGGTTTTCCTGGGCCTGCTGGCGGTCTACATGTGGGTATCGGTGCGCTGGGTCAGGAGCGGTGGAGGTGAGGAGCAGGATAACGGCGAGGACCTGCCCGACGTCTCGGGATTGGCCACCCTGGTCAAGATCGTCTTCTCCATCGGCCTGGTGGTGATCTCGTCGCGCCTGCTGATTCCCACGGTACAGGAAACGGCCATGCGCCTGTCGGTGCCCGAGAGCATTATCGGCGCTACCCTGGTGGCTTTCGGCACCTCGCTGCCCGAACTGGTGACGGCTGTTACGGCGGTGCGCAAGGGGCATGGCGAACTGGCGGTGGGTAACGTCATCGGGGCCGACATCCTCAACGTGCTTTTCGTGGCCGGCGCCTCGGCGGCGGTGACACCGGAAGGCCTGCTGGCGCCGCCCCATTTCTTCAAGTTGCTCTTTCCCTCCATGCTCCTGGTGCTGCTGCTTTTCCGGGCAGGCATCCACTACTCGGGCGACCGCCTGAAGCGCCCCTTCGGCGTCGCCCTGCTGGGGCTCTACCTGGCGCTGACGCTGCTCAGTTATTCGGGGCTTGTTTCCTGACCCGCGCATTTGCCGAAATGTCCGCCGACGGGGGTACAAAATGACGGCCGAAGAACTTCTCGGACAGCGAAAGGCCCGCATTCGGCGGGCAGTCGGATGGCAATCCCCGGACCGCGTCCCGGTGGTGCTGCAGTACTCGGGCTTTGCCGCCCAGGTGACCGGTACCTCGATGGCCGATTTCCTAGGCAGCCCGCAGCGCAACCTGGACACTATGCTGGCGGCCTACGACCGCACCGGTCCCGCCGATGCCATCAACTACGGCGCCTTCTGGCCCTACGCGCTGTGCTATGATTTCATGGCCCGGGTCAAGGTGCCGGGCGTCGAGCTGGCGGACGACGACCTGTGGCAGGTGGCCGAAACCGAGCTGATGCCGGTCGGGGACTACGACCGTCTGCTGGAGACGGGGTGGCCGGCCTTTTTCAGGGATTTCATGCAGAACCGGGTGCTGTCCGGCATACCCGCCGAGCGCCTGCCACCCGCGTGGAAGTTCGCCGACGCTCTGGGGGCCTGGGCGGACCGTGGCGTGCCGGTGCTGAGCGGCGGTAACGTGACCACCCCGGTGGAACTGCTGTGCGGGGCGCGTTCGCTGCCCTGCTTCTTCATGGACCTGTTCGAACGGCCGCGCAAAGTGGCCCGCGCCATGGACGAGATGGTCCCCCACCTGGCCAAGAACCCCGTCCGGCGGGCGCTGAAGCTGGGCTACCCGGCCGTCTGGGTAGGGGGCTGGCGCTCGGCGCCCTGTCTGCTGTCGCCCGAGATGTGGGATCGCTTCGTATGGCCCTATTTCAGGCAACTGGTGGCGGAGGTGACCGCCGCCGGGCTGATCGCTATCCTGCACCTCGACTCGGACTGGACGCGGGAGCTGGCGCGTTTCCGGGAACTCCCGGCGCGCAGCTGCATCATGGCCCTGGACGGCGAGACCGACATCTTGCGGGCACGTGAGGTGCTGGGCGACCACATGTGCCTGATGGGGGACGTGCCGGCCAGCCTGCTGTACCTGGGGACACCCGCAGAGGTGGGGGACTACTGCCGGCGCCTGGTGGCGGAACTGGGGCCCCGGGGATTCATCCTGCACTCCGGGTGCGACATCCCGGCCAATGCCGGACTGGAAAACGTGCGGGCCATGCTGGCATCCGTGGCACCCTGAACGCGGCGGGTTTCAGGTCTGCAGGCGGCACAGGGTGCGGCGGGGGTCCGCCTGTTTCTCGATGGTTTTCAGCCAGCGCAGGAACACTCCGGTTTCAAAGGGTTTGGACAGCACCTTGCAGCACAGCTTTTCGGCCTGCCGCAGCTCATCGTCTTTCCACATACCCGACATGACCGCCATGTGGCGGCATTGGCAGTTCTTTTCACGCAGGAACTCCACAAAGCGCAGCCCATCCATGTCCGGCATGCCCAGATCGGCGATGATCACGTCGGCACAGGGCTGGTCCGGGCGGCAGCGACAGGTTCCCGGATCCCGGAGGGGGCACAGGGAAGGCCCGGCATAGGCCAGGACTTCGTACCCGGTAGCTGCCAGCAGTTCACGAAGCACGGTGCGCAGGTTGTCGTTGTCTTCCAGTACGATGATGCGCAGTCGCAGCGGCGGTGTCGGCTCGTGGTCCGTCATGACGGCAGCTTTCCGTGGAGGCGACCTACTTGACGCCGCGTTCTCTTTTCACGGCATTGTAGGCTTCCTGGATCTCCCTGAATTTGTCGTTGGCGAACTTGATGAATTCCTCGGGCAGCCCCTTGGCGGCGATTTTGTCGGGGTGATACTCGGAGACCAGCTTGCGGTACTTGTGCTTGATCTCTTCCATGGAGTCTGTGCGGCTGGCGCCCAGGATGGCGTAGTATTTTTCCGTTTCGCTGACGTAGCGCGCCTTCAGATCCATGAAGCGTCCCGGGCTGATGTGGAAAATGCGCACAGCGGCATCAATCATCTGTTCTTCGCCGGGCGTCATGCGTCCGTCGGAAAGCGACACCCGCAGCAGGATGTCAATCATGAACTCCAACATCTGGGGCTGGTCATGAAAGGCGTTGTAGAACTGGGCCGCGAAGCTCTCGAAGGTTTCCGGCGATGCCAGGGCGGTGTGAAAGATGTCCACCGCAATTTTGCGGTCCGAAGGGGACAGGCGCAGATCCCGGGCCATGAAGTTCTCGATGGAGCGGATTTCCTCGTCGGAGATGGTGCCGTCCGATTTGGTCAGCTTGGCGAGCATGGAGAAGGCCGCTACGAAGAAAGTGATTTGGGACTGTTCCGCGCCGGTAACGCGATCGCTGTACCCCAGTCGTGGAGCCTGCTTGGCGCTGTCGTAGGCGGCATGGCCGAAAACGGCGCCGGCTACGGCACCCAAGGGGCCTCCGACGGCAAAACCGATGGCTCCGCCGAGAACTTTTCCGATGATTCCCATTTCAACAACTCCTGCGATTGTCCGGCACGATGCGGGATGTGCTGTGCGGTGTGTCTCTCTTTTGCGGTTGGTGTAACGCGGCTGCCGGCGCGGCCCGCAGGGCGGCGCCGGCAGCGGTGCCGACTCGATCTGGTACGGGGATGGGGTTTCGGGGTTCTTAGGGCAGCGGCGTTGCGATTTTCACGCCGGAATGCAAAGGATCCTTGGATTTCACGATGAGCACGGTGGCGGTGTGTTTCTCGGTGTGCAGCACCAGCAGGGAGCCGAGATTGGCGCGCACCGTAGCTTCCGGAAGCGCTTTCTCCATGTAGACGGTGTAGACCTGGCCCACCCTGATGTTGTCCAGGCGGCCCTTGTCGATAAAAGCGGTGTCCCCCGCACCGAAGTTGAGTTTGCCCTCTTCGCAGCTGAGCAGGTAGCCCTCGATCCCCGGCGAACTGGCGGTGAGGACGATCCGGCGGGAACGGGGCTTGTAGGGCAGCAGGAGATCGTCGACGCTGATGGTGCGGAAGGAGCGGACGATGCGTGCCACCACGTAGTCTTTCTCCAGGGCGACGATTTCGGCGATGCCGGTCACGTAATACTGGGGGCCGAAGTTGACTCCGTCGGGATTGTAGACAGGTTTGAGTTTGCGGTAGACGTAGAAGGAGTCTCCAGGGGTCATGGACACGCCCTTGGCGGGCTTGATGTAGACCAGGTCGTCCTGCCCGATGGTGGTCTTTCCGTTGATGGGCCCGAACCGCACCGCGAATATCTTTCCCCGCGAAGTCACCGGGTCCTTGCGCACCAGACCCACCGAGTCGATGCTGTTGTACACGAAGAAGGGCGGCTCAGCGGCTTTAGCCTCCTGCGTGGACGTGGTCTCGGGAATCTTCTGGACCCGCGTTTCTCCGAAAATCCGGATGCGGGTGCCGGGTTTCAGGCGGTGCGGGTTGGCAATCTGGGGGTTCTGGCGCCATACCTCGGGCCAGGCCGCCGGGGTGCCGTAAAACTTCTGGGCGATGTCCCACAGCGTGTCGCCCTGCTTGATGGTGTAGTAAATGCCGCTTTCGAATTCGACGGTCTGCCCACTCGCCCCGGCCGGCGGGACGGTCGGCGGGCAGCTCAGCATGAGGGTGATAACGGTCAGTGCGACGGCTATGCTCTGGATTTTTTTGACCAACATAGGGGCACCTCGAGTTGCTTGGCGGAACCGGTTAAAATCGCAATTTGACGATCGCCCGTCCTCTGGGCGCTATCCATAGCGTTATTATCGGTACTTTGTCAAGATATATGAGGGATTTGTGGGGACGGGCGCCGCAGCGGCGCCCCCGGAAGGGAGGCGTTACAAAAAAAGCCCCCGCACCTCTGTCGGAGGAACGGGGGCCTTTAAACAGGCGTTCGTTACTTTAAGCCTGGGAAACGGGTGGTTACATCATGCCGCCCATGCCGCCCATGCCGCCCATGCCCGGTGCACCGCCCGGCATACCGCCGACGGCTTCGGACTTCTCATCGGGCTTTTCGGCCACCATGGCCTCGGTGGTCAGCATCAGCGATGCCACGCTGCCGGCGTTCTGCAGCGCAAAGCGCACCACCTTGGTGGGATCGATGACGCCGGCCTCCATGAGGTCTTCATAGGTGTCGGTGGCGGCGTTGTAGCCAAAGGCACCTTCGGAAGATTTGACCTTGTCGATCACGACGGATCCCTCTTTGCCGGCATTATTGGCGATCTGGCGCAGCGGTTCCTCGATGGCCCGCATGACGACCTTGACACCCATCTTCTGGTCGGCCTTGATTTTGATCTTCTCCAGGGCCGGCAGGCAGCGCACCAGCGCCACACCGCCGCCGGGCACGATGCCCTCTTCCACGGCCGCGCGCGTTGCATTCAGGGCGTCTTCCACGCGGGCCTTCTTCTCCTTCATCTCGGTCTCGGTGGCGGCGCCCACGTTGATAACGGCCACACCGCCGATCAGCTTGGCCAGGCGCTCCTGGAGCTTCTCGCGGTCGTAATCCGAAGTGGTTTCCTCGATCTGGGCACGGATCTGCTTGACACGGCCTTCCAGGGCCGAACGCGAGCCGGCGCCGTCGACGATGGTGGTGTTGTCCTTGTCAATGGTGACACGCTTGGCGCGTCCCAGATCGTTGATCGTCAGGTTTTCCAGCTTGATGCCCAGGTCTTCGGACACGACCTGGCCGCCGGTCAGGATGGCGATGTCTTCCAGCATGGCCTTGCGCCGGTCACCGAAGCCGGGGGCCTTGACGGCCGCCACCTGCAGCGTGCCGCGCAGTTTGTTGACCACCAGGGTGGCCAGGGCTTCGCCGTCCACGTCTTCAGCCACGATCACGAGGGGTTTTCCCATCTTGGCGACCTGCTCAAGGATGGGCAGCAGGTCTTTCATGTTGCTGATCTTCTTCTCGTTGATCAGGATGTAGGGATCCTCCAGGGAGGCGACCATCTTTTCGGGGTCGGTGACGAAGTAAGGAGAGAGATAGCCGCGGTCAAACTGCATGCCCTCGACCACGTCCAGGGTCGTCTCCATGCTCTTGGCTTCCTCGACGGTGATGACGCCTTCCTTGCCTACTTTGTTCATGGCCTCGGCGATGATGTTGCCAATGGTCTCGTCGCTGTTGGCCGAAATGGTGCCCACCTGAGCGATTTCGTTCTGGTCCTTGGTGGCCTTGCTCATCTTGTGCAGCTCTTTGACGGCCACTTCCACGGCCTTGTCAATGCCGCGCTTGATGGCCATGGGGTTGTTGCCCGCGGCCACCAGTTTCTGGCCCTGCTCGTAGATGGCGCGTGCCAGCACCGTAGCGGTGGTGGTGCCGTCGCCGGCCATATCACTGGTCTTGCTGGCCACTTCCTTGACCATCTGGGCGCCCATGTTTTCGAACTTGTCTTCCAGTTCGATTTCCTTGGCGACCGTCACGCCGTCCTTGGTGACGGTGGGCGAACCCCAGGACTTGTCCAACACCACGTTGCGGCCCTTGGGACCCAAGGTGACCACTACGGCGTCTGCCAGGGCCTCCACACCTCGAAGCATCGCTTCACGCGCTTTCATGTCGTATTTAACGATTTTACCTGCCATCTCACTTTTCCTCCGTGTTAGATAAAATAACGATTATGGAAATCTGTCGTGTTCCTTCGGGGGGTCAGCCCTGCCTATTCAATGATGCCGAGGACGTCATCTTCGCGCATGATGAGGTATTCCTCGCCTTCGATCTTGACTTCGGTACCGGCGTATTTACCGAACAGAATGCGGTCGCCGGCTTTGACTTCCAGCGGAACGCGCTTGCCGCTGTCATCCAGTTTGCCCTGTCCAACAGCTACCACCTTGCCCTCGGCCGGTTTTTCCTTGGCCGTGTCGGGGATGATGATCCCGCCCTTGGTTTTTTCCTGTTCTTCCACGCGCTCTACCAGAATACGATCCTGCAGTGGTCTCAGATTCATGGTTCCATTTCTCCTTTTTTACCGATTTAAACTGTTGATATGCCGTTAAACTCGATGAAAACTGCAAATGCCTAAAACCGTCTATGCTTTCCCCCCGCCTGCCGTTGCAGCAGGCAGCATTTTTTATAGTATTACCGATTACGGTAATGCTGCTTTAATAATTGTTTCGATAGTTTGAGCTGCAAAATAATCATACTTTGCGGTTTGTAAAGAGATCACCGCATAATTTTTTTTACCTGACCTGCACCTCATCCCCCTTGTGGCCGGCACCGGCCCAACCGGCGGATACGGCCGTGTTTTCCGGTCGGCGGCTTTGGGAGGACTGCATGTTCAGCGGGAGTCAGTGTGCTAAGAAGATTCTGAAGTTTTGGATGCGGCCTCTTTTTGGGTATGGGTGGAGGCCGTGGACGAATCGCCCTTTGCCGATGAAGCCTTCATTTTACGGTCTTTGGCAGGGGATTTGTCCTTTCCCTTTCCGGCGTAGTCCGTGACGTACCAGCCGCTGCCCTTCAGGTGGAAGGAGCTGTGGGAAATCAGTTTGTGGAGCTTGCCGGAACAGTGTCTGCAGGTGGTGAGGGGCTTGTCTGAAAACTTTTGCAGCACCTCTTCGATACGGCCGCACTTCGTACACTCGTATTCATAAATGGGCATACTTCGTATCCCTCCTGGCGTTGAAAAACGATTACCGCTTCACTGTTCTCAGGTACGCTACTAAAATAGGTCATGTTGGGGCGTTGTCAAGCGAGGGAAGCGGCTTTTCCCGGGCGCGGGACGGCCCCCCGCGGCCGATATCCGGCGGCGGTCCCGCAAACTGGCGTGCTGGCGATTTTTTCCTGGCAGAACGGCCCGTTGAGACGACGGCCGGATAGGATTCAGGCGGGATTGCGCAGGCCTTCGAAGGCGGGCTGCCAGCGACGGTAGAACTCCAGAACGCGGGGCAGCCCGGCGGTCGGCAGCCCTTCGAGGATGCGGCGGGTGAGGCCGTGGACACGGTTTTCCTCCACCAGCCGGTTGGCCGGGGGGGCGTTGAAATTCTGCAGGAATTTGCTGAAGCGCACGATATGGATGAGTTCGTGGGTGCCGATGTAGAGGGCGAAGGGCATCAACTGCAGGTCCGGGGTGTCACGCATGGCGGCCAGGATAGCGTGGTCCTGGATGCAGATCTTGTAGAAATCGTAGGCCCCGGAACCCAGCGAGGTGTCCCGGCGCTTGGCCTCGTAACGGATGATCTGGGCGAAGGGGCCGTCCACGATTTCGTCCGGCTTCAGGTCGGCCAGCGTCTTCACGTCGTAACGGGCGTGCAGCCACTGGTTGTCGGACAGCTTGTAGTGGTTGCTGACCAGTTCTTCGGCCACCGCCACCGCCTCGGTGACCTGCCGGATCTGCTCAGCATTGAATGTTTCCCTTGGTTTCATCGCGCACACGCGGGGTACTGCGCTTCCAATGGCAGGGAGGTGACTCCGTCGCTCGTTAAAATTATGTTAAACAGCCCCCCATGGGGCGTCAAGCCTTACGGAGGCGGCGCCGGATCCGCGCCGCCTCCGTAAGGCGCGGGTCCGGCCCGCTAAAAATGAATCTTGAGCCCCACGTTTCCATTGACGCCGCTGACATCGACGTCCCGGGGACCGTTGGAATCCAGAGTGTCGAAGCGGTAGACGATCTCGCCGAACAGCTTGAGCAAAGAGGTGCCCAGGGCCCACTCCAGCCCGCCGCCAACGTAGCCGCCGAAAGAAGCGTCCACGTCAAGGTGATCGGCATCGGCGAAGATGTAGGATATTCCCCCCAGCAAATAGGGCGCCACCTTCGATGCCGGCATGAAATGCACCTGCAGGCCCAGGTCCACGGGTGTCAGGGTAAGGCTGTCGTCGTATCCGAAATCACTGTCCTGGAAGAAATAAATCCTTGCGTCCAGCCGCAGGTGCTCGGTAAACAGCGGCAGGCTCAGGCCCAGCCCGGTGCCCCAGGACCCGTCGGCGTCCTTTTTGTCCCAGTAACTGCCGAATCCATAGATGTCCAGTGCCATGGCCGGCGGCGTGGTCAGTACCACCAACAAGAGTAACAGGCACAGAATCCGCACTTTTCGCATGGCCTCATTTCCTTTTCTACTGGGGCATTGATGGCAACCGCTTCGACCGCCGGTCCGATGCCGGATGTCTATTCGACCTGGCCTGCAAAGTCAAAGAGTTTTCAGGTGCCGGGAGCTCATCGGCTCCTGCGGGGCAGCGCCGTGGAGTGCGCCCGAAAAAAATATGGACAAGGCGCTTTACAGGGTGCTATAGATACGGATTGGAAACAAATCGCGTCTGAAAAATGCAGAGAGAGGAGGTGATCGGTTGGGCAGCGTCGTTAAGAAACGCAGAAAAAAAATGAGAAAGCACAAGCACCGCAAGCTGCTGGCGCGCACGCGTCATCAGAGAAGAAAAGGTAAATAAGATGCGGAGGGTGACTTTTCTGAGAAGCAGAAGCACCGGATTCCTGGGAAAGGACCGGTGCTTTTTTGGTGCCGAATTTTGCCGCGCAGCGTCTTTCCGTACTCTTCGGCGGCCGGGAATCATCCCGCCGCCGCACGCCTACTCGTTGTAGCGCTGCAGGTATTTCAGGAAATCCGAGTCCGTGGATAGCACCAGCGTGGTCTTGCCGCCCAGGGTCCGGCGGTAGACGTCCAGTGATTTGGTGAAGGAGAAAAATTCGGGGTCCTTGCCGTAGGCCTGTGCGTAGAGCTTGATGGCCTCGGCCTCGGCCTTGCCCTTGATTTCCTGGGCCGTGCGGTAAGCCTGGGATTCGATCAGCTTCAGCTCGCGCTCCTTTTCGCCCAGAATTTTCGAAGCCTCGCCGCGGCCTTCAGAGCGGAACTTTTCGGCGATCTGCTTGCGTTCGGCGATCATGCGGTTGTATACGGATTTTCGCACCTGCTCCACGTAGTTGACCCGCTTGATCTTGACATCCACCAGCTTGATGCCGAAGGGCGAGAGTTTGGGCTGGGCCTGTTTCAGGATGCCCTGGGTGATTTTTTCACGCCCCGTGTACACGCGCAGTTTTTCGTTGAGGTCGATCAGCTCCCGGTCATTGGCGTCGCCTACCCCGATTTCGTAGGTGTCCAGCTGCCGGTTGCTGCGCCGCACGGTTTCGATCAGCGGGTAGGAGGTGATGAAGTTGCGCACCGCCGGATCGATGATGTCGTCCAGTCGCGCCATGGCGCTGACGGTGTTGTTGACCGTCTGGAAAAACTTGATCGGGTCGACGATCTTCCAGCGGGCGAAGGTGTCCACCCAGATGTAGGTCTTGTCCAGGGTGGGAATCTGGCCCGGGTCACCGTCCCATTCCAGCAGGTTCTTTGGGAAATAGGTGGTGTGCTGGATGAAAGGCAGCTTGAAGTAGAGCCCCGGCTGGGTCTTGGGCTTTCCGACGACTTTGCCGAACTGGGTCACCACCACCTGCTCGGTTTCATCGATGGTGTAGGCCGATGCGAACAGGACGATCCCCGCGATCAGGGCAGCTATGATGAGAATGCCTTTGGTTTTCATTTGGCCTTGATACCCTCTTTGGGTCCGAGGTTGAGCAGCGGAAGCAGATTTTTCTGGTTGCGGTCGACGATGTATTTCTGCCCCAGCTTGGGGAACAGGTCGCTGAGGGCTTCCAGGTAAAGGCGCCGCTTGGTGACATCCTTGGCCAGGACGTAGGCCCGGTAGATGGACTCGAACCGTGCGGCGTCACCCTTGGCGCGGTTGACGCGGTCCAGCGCGAACCCCTCGGCTTCCTTGATGGTCTTTTCCGCCTGGCCCTTGGCCGCCGGGATTGCCATGTTGTATTCCCGTTTGGCGTTGTAGATCATCTGTTCCTTTTCCTGCACTGCCTGGTTGACCTCGTTAAAGGACGGCTGCACCGGCTTGGGAACATTGGTCTTCTTCATTTCGATGGTGACCACGTGAATGCCGGACTGGGCGTTGTCGAGCTCCTCCTGCAGGACCTTGCGCGATTCAACGGCGATCTCTTCACGCTTGCTGATGACCTCGTTGATGCTGCGGTCGCCAACCACCAGCCGCACGGCGGCCTCGGACATGTCGCGCAGCAGCTTGTTGGGGTTTCTGACCTTGAACAGGTAGTCGTAGGGGTCCTTGATGCGGTACTGCACGATCCAGGGAACCACGGCCACGTTCAGGTCGCCGGTCAGCATCAGCGAGACGCTGCGTTCGTTTTCGGCGCCGACACGGGCGATGCCCGATCTGCCGCCGCGGATGCCGAATTCCTCCTTGTACACCCGCCGCACCTTGACCTTGGTAACTTTCTCGATACCCACCGGCAGCTTGAAGTTGAGGCCCGGCTGGCTGAGGCGCACGAATTTGCCAAAGCGCTGGACCACGCCCACTTCGTCCACGCCTACGGTATAGAACGTGGACGAGCCGATCAGCAGAGCCAGCAGCACCAGGATGATGATGGGGCCGCCGGGGAGCTTGATTTTCTTGATTTTGTTCAGCATCTCATCCATCTGAGGCGGCACTCCGCCGCCGCTCGGACGCTGCTGCTGCTGTTTCAGTTTTTCCCAATCCCAGTTCATGCCCTTTAACCTGATTTTTTTCGGCTGTTGATTTTCCGGTAGGGATGTGCCCCAATGGCCGGGGACATCGGTATGAAGCTTTAAAATAGGGGACCCACGGACCCAAGTCAAGCAAAAAGCCAACACTGCCTTCACCGACGACGGACCGCCTGCGCTTGACAGTCGTCGCCGCGGTCCCTAAATTCGGATTATGTCTTCACGGCGCAAAACCAACCGTCAGTTCACCGCTCTCGGGGAGGTGCTGTCCCAGGTGCTCAGGGGCTACGAGCGCAAGTCGCGCAGCGACCTGTCCCGGGTGCACCGGGTGTGGGACGCCTGCGTGGGGGACGCCATCGCAAGCAACACGCGGCCCGTGGCCCTCAAGGGCGCACAGCTGGTGGTGGTGGTGACCAACTCCGCGTGGCTGCACCAGCTGCAGTTCCTCAAACAGGACCTGCTCGAGCGCATCAACCGGCAGGCGGGTGAAGGCATTGTTGAAGACATCCGTTTCAGGATCGGGACTTTCTGACCGTGGCCGACGAAAAGCATGCGCCGGGCCGCGGGGCACACCGCCCGGGGACGTTTTTCAACGGCCGTCTGCGAGTGGCCCAGCCGCGCAGGGGCTATCGTTTTTCCATCGATGCCGTGCTGCTGGCGCATCTCGTGCCGGTACGCCGAGCAGATGTGGTGCTTGAACTGGGCACCGGCTGCGGCATCGTGGCGCTCATGATGGCCTATCGGCACGCGGACCTTCGGTTGCTGGCGGTTGAAATCCAGCCGGAGCTGGCCCGCCTGGCCCGCTGCAATGTCGCCGAAAACGGCCTTCAGGACCGTGTGCGGGTGCTCGAGGCCGACATGCGCCGGCTGACCCGCGGGGACCTGGGCGGGCGGATCGACCTGGTGGTCACCAACCCCCCGTACCGTCCGGCGGGGTCGGGGCGGCGCTGCGCCGACCCCCAGCGCGCCGTGGCCCGCGAGGAGATCGCTGTGACGCTGGACCAGGTATTGCTGACGGCCCGCCGCGTGCTGTTTAAGACCGGCCGCCTGGCCGTCATCTACCCGGCGGTGCGCACGGTGGATCTGCTGGCCCGCATGCGCCATTTCGGCCTGGAGCCCAAAACGCTGCGCATGATTCATCCCGGCCCCGGGCGCGATGCGCAGCTGGTTCTGGCGGGTGCCGTCAAGGCGGGCCGTCCGGGGCTCGCGGTGGCGCCGCCGCTGTACATCCACGATGATGCCGGCCGCTACATTCCGGAGGTGGCCGCCATGCTGGGCAGTTAGCGGCCGCGTTAGTCCGTCGGAAACCCGCGGCCGCAGGATATGGGGAAAAACCGGTTTTGTGGCCCTGTCGCCATTGACAGCGCATCGAAAACGCGGTAAGGGGACTTACCCGCAGGGTTGCGGGTGGTGACGAGGTTGCAAATGCGGAGAGGTGGCCGAGCGGCTGAAGGCCCCGCTCTCGAAAAGCGGTATCCTGGCCAAAACCGGGATCGTGGGTTCGAATCCCACCCTCTCCGCCAGCACCAGGCACCGCATGTAAACGGAGAGATGTCCGAGCTGGCCGAAGGAGCACGACTGGAAATCGTGTGTGCTGTCAAAAGCGGCACCGAGGGTTCGAATCCCTCTCTCTCCGCCATTTTTTTTCTCGAGTCGCCACCTGCCGAAGCCCCCTCCCGCCGAGACGCCATGTGATCCGCACTGTCTTCGCGTCGTCCTGCGGGTGTCGTCACGCCGGCAGGTGATTCCAGGTGTACCGTGTCCTCTGAAACGTCCCTTCCCGGAGCACCGGCGGAGCGGAAAGGAAAGTCAACAGCGCTATGTCGTACCTCGTGCTCGCACGCAAATACCGGCCCCAGCGCTTTGAAGAGGTGGTGGGGCAGCAGCACGTGACCCGCACGCTGGCCAATGCCATCGAAAACGACCGCGTGGCCCACGCCCTGCTGTTCGCCGGCCCCCGGGGAACCGGCAAGACCACCGTGGCCCGCATCCTGGCCAAGGCCATGAATTGTGAGCAGGGGCCCACCGCCCGCCCGTGCAACCGCTGCAGCAGCTGCACCGAGATCACCGCCGGCAACGCGGTGGATGTTTTCGAGATCGACGGCGCCTCCAACAACAGCGTGGACCAGGTGCGTGAACTGCGCGAAAACGTGCGCTACATGCCCGCCCGCAGCCGCTTCAAGATCTACATCATCGACGAGGTGCACATGCTGAGCATCGCGGCTTTCAACGCGCTGCTCAAAACGCTGGAGGAGCCGCCCGACCACGTGATGTTCATGTTCGCCACCACCGAGGCCCACAAGATCCCGGTGACCATCCTGTCGCGCTGCCAGCGCTACGATTTCCGGCGCATCGCCCTGGCCGCGGTGGTCGAACACATGCAGAAGCTGTGCGGTCTGGAGGGATACGCCGTCGACGAGAAGGGGTTGTGGCGCATCGCCCAAGAGGCCGGCGGCAGCATGCGCGACGCCCTCAGCCTGCTCGACCAGGTGATGGCCTGCTCCGAGGGCGGCGCGGCCCACGAAGAGGTCATGGAAGTCCTGGGGGTCATCGACCGGCGGGTACTTTTCGACATTTCGGCGGCGGTTCTGTCCCGGGATCTGCCGGCCGTGCTGGCCGGCATCGACGAGGTTTACGAACGGGGACACGAAATGGACCGGTTCTTTGCCGACCTGGTCGAGCATTTCCGCAACCTGATGGTGGTGAAAATGGCCGCCGACGCAGCCCGGCTGGTGGATCTGCCCGCCAGCGAAATCGAGCAGATGCAGGCCCAGACGGCCGATGTCCCGGTGGAGGCGCTCCAGCGCGTGCTGGACCTGCTGCTGCGCGAGGCCGCCGCCGTGCGGCTTTCCATGCAGCCGCGCCTGTCCCTGGAAATGGCCTTTGTCCGCATTCTCAAACAGCCCCCGGCGCTGCCCATCGACGTGCTCATCGAGAAGCTCGATGGCCTGCAGCGGCAGTTTGCCCGCCAAGGCGCAGTCACCCGGTCGGACACGGCCCCGGCGGCTTCCCCCGCACCCGAAAAGGGTGCGCACGAACCGCCGCCGGTCGAGAAAGGCCGCGGGGATTCGCACGGGAAGCCCCCTGCCGGGGAGCAGGAGCCGGCCTCGCCGACGCCGCCGGAGGCGCCGCAAGAGGCGGGGGCGTCCGCCGATGCCGATGAGGCCTGGGCGCGCATCGTGACCCTGGTCACCGAAAAGTCCCATGCGCTGGCCGCAAGCCTGGCGAAATGCCGCCTGGAGCGGCTGACGGACGAGAACCTGGAGATCCGGGTGGCCGGAAACGGCTTTCACGCCAACATGCTCCGGCGCGAAAAAAACATGAACCTGATGCGTGAAGCCTGCCGGCAGGTGCTGGGCAGGAGCCCGCGCATCGAAGTCAAGGCCGACGAAGGTCGGGTTCCGCAGGTCGGACAGCAGGCCACGGACCTACGCCGGCTCAAGGACGAAGCCCTGCGCGACCCGCGCGTAACCGAGGCCCTCAAGATTTTCAGGGGCCGTATCGTGGATATCAAGATTTCACAGGAGGAAACCAGATGAAGGGTATGGGAAATATGCTCAAACAGGCCCAGAAGCTGCAGGCCAAGATGCTGCGCATGCAGGACGAACTGGCCGAAAAGACCGTGGAGAGTTCGGCCGGCGGCGGCATGGTGCGGGTAGTGGCCGACGGCCGGCAGCGGGTGCGCGCCATCAGCATCGAAAAAGAGGTCGTCGATCCCGATGACGTGGAAATGCTCCAGGACCTGGTCCTGGCGGCGGTTAACGATGCCCTCAACAAGGCCCAGGAAATGGTCTCGGCCGAGATGTCCAAGCTCACCGGCGGCATGAACATTCCGGGATTGGGGTGACCATGAGCATGCGCCAATATTACCCGGCCCCCATCGTGCGGCTGAT
>JAMOVG010000263.1 GCA_027061725.1 Desulfobacteraceae bacterium | reverse complement strand
GGTCATTTGATTAAAATAAGCGATTGACATGTAGGGTTCAATGTCTATATTATGATCAAAAGATCATAACAGGCTATATTTAGTCAGCAGAGAAAGGAGGCGAGCATTATGCCCAGAGGAGATGGAACAGGACCGCAGGGCCAGGGCCCCGGAACCGGCAGAGGACAGGGCGGTTGTCGTCCCGGCGCAAGCGGCAGTGGACGAGGCCAGGGCGGCGGCCGCGGCATGGGCCGTGGCGGCGGCAAGGGCAATGGCCGTGGTATGGGCCGCGGGGCCGGACAGGGCCGCGGCAACCGGCGTTGGTGATCGAAACACCCGATTCCGCATCGCACAGCACGAGGCGGGATCCGATTGGAAAGGAGGGATGAGGCAATGCCAGGCTTTGACAGAAGCGGACCCATGGGTGAAGGCCCCATGACCGGCCGGGCCATGGGGCGCTGCAACCCGAACCGGACGGGGGGCGACCCCGGCTTTTTCGGCGGTTACGGACGCGGCATGGCATTTCGTCGCGGCCGCGGCGGCTTCGGAGCCGGGCGCGGTTACCGGCACGGCTTCGGCGCAGGCCCTGGCCGGGCCGCACCGCCGGCACCGGCGGAAAGCGAACTCGACGCGCTCAAGCGCCGGGCCGATGAAATGCAGAAATCGCTGGAAGCCGTCAACCGCCGTATCGCCGAACTGCAAAAAGAGGGGGACGTCCTTAAATAATTCAGTAACTCCCCCACACGATAGGAAGCGGCGGGTCCCTTTTGCGGATCCGCCGCTTTTTCCTTTGATTCCGCGCCTCGAAAGTGTACTATGGAGATGTCCTTAGATAAATCAATAACCTGCCTGTGGAGAAGCCGCCCGCGGGTTATCAACGTGGGTTTCGCCCACCCTGGAGGGAAGGCCGATGATCACCGTCAAGGACATCATGACCGCCGATTTGATTACGCTGACGCCCGACCTCGACATCACCCGGGCGGCCGAGATACTGCTGGAAAACCGCATCAACGGCGCACCAGTGGTTGATGACAGCGGCCGGCTGGTGGGCATCCTGTGCCAGAGCGACCTCATCGTGCAGCAGAAGAAGCTGCCCCTTCCCACCGTTTTCACCTTCCTCGACGGCCTGATTCAGCTCTCATCGCGCAAGCAGCTCGAAAAGCAGGTACGCAAGATCGCCGCCCTGACCGTTGCCGAGGCCATGACCACGGACGTCATTTCGGTGAAGCCCGACACCCGCCTGGAAACCGTGGCGGCTCTCATGGTGGACAACAATTTCCACACCTTGCCGGTCCTTGACGAGGGGCGCCTGGTGGGCATCGTGGGCAAAGAAGACGTGCTGCGCACCCTGCTTTGAGGGCGGCCTGTCGTTTTCCCTGAAAGCCGGCAGGGCCAGAATCCGGCAGGATTGGACGCCTCCTTCCATGAACGCGGCATTCCGCCATCTAAAAAAAGTTCTTGAGATCCAAAAGTGTATAATGTATACAATCCTGCCATGGCTCATCAACCCATCGAGTTTGACAAGTCTTCCAGGATTGCGACCAAGACGCTTCATCAGGAAGTCGCGGACCGCATCCGGGAGATGATTCGCCGCGGGATGCTGGTCAAAGGCCAGAAGATCAGCGAAAAGTTCCTGTGCGATACCATGGGCGTCAGCCGTACCCCCATCCGTGAGTCGCTGCGGATTCTGCACTCCGAGGGCCTGGTCGAACTGATCCCACACAGGGGCGCTTTTGTCCGCCAGCCGCCCATGAAAGAGGTCCGTGACATGTTCGAGGTCATGTCCGTGCTGGAGGGGACCTGCGCGCGCCTGGCCGTTCAGCGCATGCGGCCGCAGGACCTGGAAAAGATCCGTGCCCTTCACCAGAGACTGGAGACCCACTACGCCCACCGGGACCACAAGGCCTACCTCGATGCCAATCACGAATTCCACGTGTTGATCCAGGAACTCGGTGGCAACCCGGT
>JAMOVG010000262.1 GCA_027061725.1 Desulfobacteraceae bacterium | reverse complement strand
GGGCCTGGCAGGTGCCTGCCAGCATGACACCGGTGTTGGCCAGCTCCACCGGCCGCAGCTTGGGATGAACCTCCTGCAGGAACCGATCGGCGCCCACGGGCAGCTTCATCATGTCCACCAGATCACTGATGTTGCTCGGGACCATGCCCACGGCCAGCACTACCAGATCGACATCGGCGTCGACCTCCTCGCCGAATGTCAGCGTGTCCTTGACCGTCACTCTCAGCGGGTATTCGCCGCCTTTGATGCGCTGGATGCGGGGCGGATCTTCGGGCTCGTATCGGAAGAAGAGCACATTCCTGTCCGAGGCCTCCTCGTAGTAATCTTCCTGGCCGCGCCCGTAAGTCCGAATGTCTCTGAAGTAATCCAGCACGTTGGTTCCGGGGTGCCGCCTGCGAATCTCGATGGCAGCCTGCAGGGTAGCCGTACAGCAGGTGCGCGAACAGTATTCGTTGAGGTTGCCGTCGGCGTCCGGTTCGTGGATGCCGGGAATCTGGCGGCTGCCTACGCAGTGGATCATGGCCACCCGGCGGATACTGCGTCCGTTGATGGTCAGCAGCTCGCGCTGCGATTCGCGTTCGGCCATGAGGCGGATCAGCTCCGGCAGCGTGATCACCTCGGGGTTTTCCCCGAAGCCGAACTCGCCCTGGGCGGGGACATAGGTCTCGAAGCCGGTGGCAAAAACGATGACACCGGTTTCCAGTACGGTTTCCTCGGCGCTGGCAGGCACCTTGTGGGGGTAAAAGCCTGCGAAGGGGACATAGCGGCCCTCGCCCGCACCGCCGGCCGCCCCCGCTTCCCGTTTCTTCATCTCGCTCTCCGATTCGGGCGGCTGGCTCTTGACGGTCACCTTAAAATTGCCGACGTAACCCTCCGAGCCCACCACGCGGCTGCAGGTCAGCACCTGGATGTTGGGATCCGCGACCACCGCCCTGGCCAGTTGCTCGATGAGGTCAGCGGCCTTTTCGCCGGTGGGAAAGATCTTGTCCAGATTGGCCGCCTGCCCGCCCAGGAAAGGGCTTTTCTCCACCAGCGTGACTTTCATGCCTCGCTGGGAGATGTCGATGGCCGCCCGCAGGCCGGCCAGCCCGCCGCCGATGACGGTCACGTGATTGTGGGCATCGACGCGAATGGGGTCCAGCGGCTCCAGGTGCAGGGCCTTGGCAACGGCCGCCGCGACCAAGGTGATGGCCTTCTGGGTGGCCGGGTCGCCGTGGTGCACCCAGCTGTCCTGCTCACGGATGTTGGCGTGGTCGTACAGGTAAGGGTTCATGCCGGCCCGCTTGATGGCACCGCGGAAGGTGGACTCGTGCAGACTGGGGGCACAGGAGGCCACTACGACCCGGTTGATCTTGCCGGCCTTGATGTCTTCCTGGATCAGTTCCTGTCCGGGGTCCGAACACATGAACGTATTGGTGTGTGAAACGACCACTCCGGGAATGTTCTTGACGGCGTCGGCGACTTTCTGAACATCGACGTGATCCGAAATGTTGCCGCCGCAGTGGCAGATGTATACGCCAACCTTGGGCTCGGTCGTCTCTTCATTCGGTTTCGATGACATACCTGTTTCTCCAGTAGCTGCGATTGATGAATCTCTTCTTACAGGGCCTTCCCATCGGCTCGGCGGGCTCCTCCTGGCCGTCCCGCGTCAGGCGGCCTGCTGTTTGCCCATGGCAACCATGTACTTGGAAGCCTCCATGGCCGCCGCACCGGCCTCCGCGATGGTGTCCACGATGTCCTTGGGGCCGGCAGCCACTCCGGCCACGAAGACCCCTTCCATGTCGGTCAGGGTGGGCGCGATCTTGGGCATGCTGCACTTGATAAAAGCGTCCGAGCCGCAGGACACGGAGCAGACCCCGGCAGGATTCCACTGCGGGACCATGCCCAGGGAGAGCACCACCAGGTCGTGCTCACGCTCGGCCACGCCGCCGTCACCCTCCTGGTTTTCGTAGCGCACGCGCACGTACTGGTTCTCGCCCTGCTCGATCTTGGCGACCTTGGCCTTGACGAACTCGATCCCCATGGCCTTGGCGTTCTGGAAGAACTGCTCGTATCCCTTGCCGAAGGCGCGGATGTCCATATAATAGATGGTGATGTCCGCCAGCGGCAAGGCGCCGGAGAGCAGCATGGCCTGCTTGATGGCGTACATGCAGCAGACTCTGGAGCAGTAAGGAATGCCGAGCGTCTTGTCGCGTGAACCGGCGCACTGCACGTAGGCGATGGAGTCGGGCTCTTTGCCGTCGGAAGGCCGGATCACCCGCATGTAAGGACCGTGGGGGGCCAGCAGGCGCTCCATTTCCATGGAGGTGATCAGGTTCTGCACCTTGCCCCCGTTGTACTGCGGCTTCTGATCGATGGGCGTCAGTTCGAAACCCGTGGCCAGCACGGCCGTCTTGGCCCGGATGACAAATTTATCGGGCTGCTGAAAATAGTCGATGGCATCGGTGGGGCACACCTTGGCACACTTGCCGCACAGCGAGCAGTTTTCCACATCCATCAGGGCCAACTGCGGAATGGCGTTGGAAAAGGGTATGTAGATGGCCTTGCGCATGTTGAAATAACCCTGCTCATGGTCGGGCACGTAGACAGGGCAGCCGTACTCGCACTGCCGGCATCCGATGCACTTGTCGGGGTCCACGTAACGCGGCTTCTGGGTGACCTCGGCCGTGATGAGGGCATCGGCATCGCGCTTGAGCGAATCGAGCTCACAGTAGGTAAACAGGGTAATGTTGTCGTGGTGGGCCGCCGCCGCCATCTTGGGCGTAGTGATGCAGCTGGCGCAGTCCAGCGTGGGGAAAACCTTTGACAGGCGGATCATTTTGCCCCCGATGGTGGCGTCCTTTTCCACCACGGCGACCTTGAAGTCCTGGTCCGCCAAATCCAGTGCGGCCTGCAGGCCGGCGATCCCTCCGCCAACCACGATGGTGTCGAATTTGAGTTCACGCTTGGATTCCATGAATCTCTCCTGCTCGTCCGGGAGGCCCTGCAGGCCAGGCTGCAGGACCTTTCCCCGAATCGGTTTCAGGTGATAATGCTCAGGCCGCTTCCTTGAATTCAGGAGGACCCAGTTCCTTGATCAGCGCATTCATATCGTTGATCTCTTTGAGGAACGCGCGGTTGCAGACTGTACAGATGGCCGTCAGGCGCAGCCTGCGCAGGTCAAGGTCGTACTTTTTCATCAACTGGAACACGTTGTCGATGCGCTTGGCCAGGGCTTGGTAGGCGCCCTCGTAAGGACACTCCTCGCCGCAGGACATGATGATGATCCCGCTGATGCCCTTCTTGAAACAGTCAATGTAGAACTGCTCGGGAAAAAGCACCGGCGCCCTGACCCTCAAGATATAAGTGTTGGCAGGATAGGACGAATGCGCCTGCCCAACGGAGTTTGCACCGGGATAGGCACAGCTCTCGGTGGCCAGAATCAGGATTTTTCCTTCCTTGGATGCATTTTCGCTAGCCATGACGTTCCTATCTGTGCGGTTGGCGTTTACTTTTTGCGGCGGACGTAGTGCTTGTCGTAACCGTCGGCTTCGAGGAAGCCCAGGTATTCATGGCCGACTTTCTTGGCCCAGGCCTGCAGGTCGGTGCGGGTGCCGGAGTCGTTGGAAAAAATTTCCAGCACTTCGCCAACCTTCACTTTCCCGATGCCCTTCTTGGCCTCCAGGAGCGGTCCCGGACAAGCACTGCCGCGGGCGTCTACATTACCGGCTACTTCGATGTTGTTGAGATCTTCGGACATTTTTTCCTCCTTGCTACCGTTTGGGGTTAATAATACGGCTATTTTGTTTGTATAGTTACATGCTTATATGCTCACTTGCTGTCTTCCGGGCTTCGGCCTTTTTCCTTTTTATGGCTGCCGAGGCACCCGTGGGGGTCCATCAGCGGCGGCCGGGAGGGACGGTAGGACCGCTTGCGCAACAGCAGTCTGCAGCTTTGGTCTTTTTCGACGGTCTCCGTGAGCACGACTTCGTAGGAAAATTCGGGCAGCACCTTGAACAACTCGCCGGGAACCTGGGGTTCGCCCCACAGCACCTCGAGGATCTCCCCTGCCTCGATCTCTCTGAAGGCCTGGCTGACCTTCAGCAGGGTAAACGGTATCAGCAATCCGCGCAAGTCCAGCCGCCGTTTGTGCTTGCTTCCCAATCTGCCACCTTTTCCCAGTCCGTCACCTTCTTGGGGAACACCCCGAGGAATTCGCCGCTTATATTTGCAATAGGTGTGCCAGTTACGGTCCTATCCACAGGGCAGCCAACGCTTTCAGAGGACCGGGGAGCCGGGCACGTATACGGGAAAACGAGCAGGTGAATCGGAAAGCATTCTTTGCTTGCCAATAGAATGTTAAGATGTTAAATTTATTTTTAACAAGTGTTAAATTACTGTTAAAGTTTTAACAGGGGGTTTCGGATGTTTGAACAGGAATTAAACGCCTACTGGAAAACGGTGGTGGACACCATCCAGGACGGCGTGATGATCGTGGATCCCGGCGGCACCATCGTTTCGGTCAACAAAGCCTTTGAAACCATCACCGGCTATCGCATCGACGAGATCATCGGCAAATCGTGCGCAGTTTTAAACTGCAACAGCTGCGAAATCGCACGGGAAAAAAACGGATGCCACTGGTGTGCACTGTTTCGCAAGGGCCTGCTGAAAAAGCAGCGCTGCGTACTGATGCGCAAAGATGGTTCGTATCTTCATATTTTTAAAAATGCCTCCGTGCTGCACGACGCCCACGGCGAGGTCATCGGCGCCGTAGAGACCATGACCGACATCACCGAACTCATCGAGAGGGACACCAAGATCGAAGCTTTCCGGCGGGAACTGCGGGCCGAAGACACCTTTCACGGCATCATCGGCGCTTCAGCGCCCATGCAGCGTGTTTTCGACCTCATCACCAACGCGGCCGGCTCCGATGCCCCGGTGATCATCTTCGGCGAGAGCGGCACCGGCAAGGAACTGGTGGCCCGCGCGGTTCACGAAATCAGCCGCCGCCGGGAAAAGCCCTACGTCAAGGTCAACTGCGCGGCGCTGAACGAGTCGCTGCTGGAAAGCGAGCTTTTCGGACATGTCAAGGGTGCTTTCACGGGGGCCTTCCAGACCCGTAAGGGACGCTTCGAAGCCGCCGAGGGAGGAGATATTTTCCTCGATGAAATCGGTGACTTGCCGCTTTCCACACAGGTCAAGCTGCTGCGTGTACTGGAAGAGAAGGTCATTGAGCGTGTGGGGGACAACCGGCCCATTCACATCAATGTACGCATCATATCGGCAACCAACCGCGACCTGCCCCGCCTCGTGCGCGAAGGCGCGTTCCGCGAAGACCTGTTCTACCGCATCAACGTCATTCCTATCCACGTACCGCCGCTGCGGGAACGCACCGGAGACATTCCCTTGTTGGCCGAGTCTTTTTTCCGGAAGCTGCAGCTCAAAAGCGACAAGCACATCCAGGGGATCTCCAGCCGTGCCATGGCCCTGTTGATGCGCTATTCCTGGCCCGGCAACGTGCGCGAACTAAAAAGCGCCTTCGAATACGCATTCGTCACCTGCCGCCAGGAGGCCATCGAGCCCCACGACCTGCCGCCGGTCATCCTGCAGAGCGATTCTGCCCCGGTGGCGGAAACGCCGCGGCCGAAGCCAAAAAACAAGGATGAGATGAAAAAACTGGAACTTATCGCTGCCCTGGAAAAAGCCGGTGGAAACCAGTCGCGGGCCGCGGAGCTGCTGGGCGTCTCGCGCGTGACGGTCTGGAACCGCATGAAACGTTACGGGCTCAAACCTGCGCGCACCATTGGGGCCTGATGACGGGATCCCACAGGCACGAGCGCGGCAGCCGCTGAATTATCGCTGCAACTACAATTCTTCCCCTGTTGGCATTGCGTTTGCATATGGTTATGGGCAGCCGTGCAGGGGAAACTTTGGCATTTTACCTCCATCAATGTTAAACTCCCACCCCTTGCAGCTGATCGGCCCCTCGGAACAGCCCCGGGGGGCCGATCTTTTTTTGGGTTCCACCGGCCGACGCGCCTCGGCAAGGGCCGGCATTCTTTTCGACGAAAAGCTTGGCATCAGGTTTGCATATACTCAATGGCAGCCGTGCAAGGGAACCAAACTTGGCATTTTACCTCCACCAATGTTAAACTCCCACCCCTTGCAGCCGATCGGCCCCCCGGAACAGCCCCGGGGGGCCGATCTTTTTCCGCGCCATGACCGCGGGCGGCATCAGCCGTGAAACCCGTGACACGCTTCGGGAGGCATTGACATGCAGGATACCATCACGTTTCGCCCCATCGGCAAGATCCATACCCCCTATACCGACAGCGCCCCCTACCAACCGGTGGAAGATGACGGCGGCCAATTCCGGGTAGTGCTGGATCCGGGCTACGAAGAAGGGCTGCATCAACTGGAAAAGTTTCATTATATCTACCTGTTGTACTACGTGCACCGCCTGGCACGAAGCGTCTCCATGACGGTCTCTCCCCCCTGGGCCGCGGGTCGCCAGGTGGGGCTCTTCGCCAGCCGCTCACCGGTGCGCCCCAACCCCATCGGCCTGAGCGTCGTGCGCTTGAAAAGCGTGCAGGGCAACACCCTGACCACCTCCGGCCTCGATGTTTTCGACGACACCCCTCTGCTGGACATCAAACCATACATCCGCGATCTGGATACCAAGGCCGACGCCAATTACGGCTGGTTGGAAGACGTCCAGGACCGGGATCACCTGATGCTGCACATCAAGGGGGTCCCCCACAATTATTAACGTTACCGTAACGCTACCGTTTCACATGTAACGGACAAACGAAACAGCCTTTTCGCCCGTGCCCCTCGGAACCAACGTGCCACTCTAGATCGCCCGCCCCCGAAAACGCCCGTCTTCCTGCCTGTAGTATTTTCCCAAAAAACACCGGGGAAAGGGAATCCCGGGCGGCCGAACGGCGCCGCGCACCACGCCACGCCTGAAGTGCAGGCCGATTTCCCGCCTCTGCCATTGCCGGTGGTATGCTTTTTGAAAGAAATCTATTTTCTCAAGACCTCTTCAAACGGACCGGTACGCAAACCAGGCGGGAAAAAGGCCTTCACCCAAACAGTCCGGGATTGAAGATCCTATATAACACCAGGAGGATGCCATGAAACAGTTCTTCGAACCCTTTTCCCTTGGGGACCTGAAGCTGACCAACCGCTTCGTCTTTCCGCCCATCAAAACCGGCTACGGTACGCCCGACGGCAGAGTCACCGATCGCCAGATCACCTACTACCGCCAGATCGCATCTGACGGGCCGGCCGTATTGATCCTGGAGCCGGCCGCCGTGACCCCGGACGGGCGTGAACACCCCAAACAGCTCAGCGTCCATCATCCCTACAGCTCCTCCGAGCTGAAGAAACTGACCGACACCATCCATGAGCAGGGGCGCTTGGCCTGCCTGCACCTCAACCATGCCGGGGCAGCCGCCAACCCCAAGGCTTCCGGCGGCCAGCCGCTGGCGCCGTCGACCGTGACCTGTCCCACCACGGGCCTGACGGCCGAGGTCCTGACGACCCAACAGATCGGCGCCATCGTCGAGGGATACCGCAACGCAGCGGCCACGGCCGCAACGGCCGGATTCGATCTCATCGAGGTTCAGGGAGGCCACGGCTACCTGCTGTCCCAGTTTCTCAACGCCGCT
>JAMOVG010000261.1 GCA_027061725.1 Desulfobacteraceae bacterium | reverse complement strand
GACCGCTGGGGACCGACGCGTCGGCAACGCCGGATACGGACGATGACAAGGGCCTGCGGGTCACCGCACACGCCCCCTTCACCGACCGGCGGGAGGAACTGGAGGCGCTGATTGCGGAGTACCGCCAGTGGGCCCTGCAGCATCCGGATACGGATCTGGCGGCCTGGGCCGGACGAGGCCCAGCGGTTCCCTTCTTTGATGAGACCTCGGTGGCCCGCATCCGCGCCGAAATCCGACGCAGCGACACCGCCCGCGGGCCGCAAGACCCGCTGTTCGACTGCCGTCTCTTCCTAGGTATGGCCGAAGCTTTCGACCGCCAGATGATCGAAACCGCCCGGCAGCTGGAGAAAATAGAAAAGGCCGAATCCCACATGCTGGAGGCACTCAAAGGCAGATATGCTGCACCTGCACGGGGACCCGACCAAGGGCGTCCGCCGGAGACCGATGCCCTGCACTACATGCTCCCCCAGCGAATTCGGGCCTGGGCGGGCCTCTATCTTGCCGCCCCGCTGCCGAACGCCGTCTTCGCAACCCTGTCGGCCGAGGCCGTCGACCAGTTGGCCGAAACCCCAGGCGCAGAGGGACTGCACCGCCTGGGCAGTGTTTCCCCGCCGGCATCGCGCCCGGATTTCATGCGGCAACTGGCCGCCCTGGCAGACGGTGGTGCCGCCGCCGAAACGGCTTTCCCGGCGGCCGGCAGCGAGGCCGGGGCTGCAGACGGGCCGCGGCTGGAACTGTACCGGGTCGACGGCTGTCGGGCGGAAGCGTTTTGGGCCGCCTTTGCGCCCCGAGGTATCGCCGTGCAGCCCGCGGCGGAGTCGTTCCGGCACACGCTGGTCGGTCTTCTGTGCGGTTGAGCGCTTTTCGCCAAAGCCTCTGAAAACATTTTAATTCACAGAGTTATGATCCCGCCGGGGGGAAACAAAAAAAACTTTCGAGAGGACTTGACTAGCCGTTTCAATTGGTATAAGGATTTTTTTTCGGTGAACGAGTTCCCGGCAACCGCCTGCCGGGGATTAATCTTATCCAAAGGAGGCAGTTAAATGGCTTTTGTTCCCACGGTTGACCAGGAAAAATGCGTAGGATGCGAAGAGTGCGTCGATGTCTGTCCTGTCGAGGTATTTGAAATGGTCGATGGCAAGTCCTCTCCGGTGAATGCCGAAGAGTGTCTCGGCTGCGAGAGCTGCGTCGAGGTTTGCGAAGAAGACGCCATCACCGTCGAAGAGACCTGATTCGCTTACCGCTTTCCCGCCCCGGCCCGCCCGAGGGGCCGGGGCACCTCCTACCGGGGGAGCAGTGCCCATGCTCCCGCCTGAACTCACCCGTTCCACCGCCCTGTTTTCCGATGAATCGATATCATGTGTTCAAAACCGCGTTTGGCTGGTGTGCCCTTGTTTTTCGCCGGGAGCCCCCGGTGGTTGTGGAAATCCTGCTGCCCGCCGACCGCAGCCGGCTGAGTGCCCGGCTGACGGCCGCCGGCCGGGAGACTGGTCACATGCCGTCGGCCGTGCGGCGCCTGGCGGATGATGTGCGTGATTACTTCGACCGTCCCCCGCACCGTCCGGCCGTGCCGTGGGACCTGTTGGATTTCGGCGGCATGACGCCCCTGCAGCGCAGGGTCCTGGAAACGACCGCCGCCATTCCCCTCGGCCAGACGCGCTCATATGGCCAGGTTGCCGAGAGCGCCGGCATTCCACGGGCGGCCCGCTTCGTGGGAAACACCATGGCGCGCAACCCGTTTCCCATCGTGGTCCCTTGTCACCGGGTAGTGCGCGCCGACGGCTCCCCGGGGCTGTTCGGCGGGGGCACCGATCTGAAGCGGCGTATGCTTCGCCTCGAAGGGTTGCCTTATTAGAAAAAACCGCACTTCCCGACGGCCACCACCGTTGCGAATGCGATTAGGTTCTTGCGCCGACTCCTGAAAAGTGGTAATAATATTTATATGAAACAATATGTTATCGACCAACTCAGGCTTGAGGACCATCGCAGGCTGAAAGAATATCTTGACGGGCACTTCAACGGGTCGGCCATCGACGGCATCTACTGGGTGCCCCTGGACAGGAGCCTATTCAACGGGACCCAACGCCGACACACCCTGTGCCAACCTTTCTACTTCACCCTAGAACTGGAGCAAAACCGTCTGGCCTGCGAGTTCCTGGTGCGCACCCAGCAGCGCGTACGCTGTGGCTGCATGGGATACGCCGACGCCACCCAGCGGGCCTGGCTGATGGACCTGGTGGACGACATTCTCGACGAACTGGACATCCGAATCTGAACGGCTTGCCGCGGCGGCCAATCATCGCTGACCTGGGAATTTCGCCATGCTGCACACCATCATCACCATCATGTACATCATACCGGCATCGGCCTTCTTCGGCACGCTGTCCATCGTACTGTCGCTCTTCAGCAAGACGGGAAACGCGCCGCACCTGTCGGCCCGCACCTGGGCGCGCACGATCCTGGCCGTGGCCCGCGTGCGGGTGCGCATCCGCGGCCTTTCCCATATCGACCCCGAGCGCTCCTACATTTACATGGCCAACCACCAGAGCAACTTCGACATCCCTGTGCTACTGGGATACCTGAAGGTGCAGTTTCGCTGGCTGGCCAAGGCCGAACTGTTCAACATCCCCATTTTCGGGCGGGGCATGAAGGGCTGCGGCTATATCAGCATCGACCGCTCCGACCGACGGTCCGCCCTGGAGAGCATCCGAAAGGCGGCCGAAACCATCCGCAACGGGACGTCGGTGCTCATCTTCCCCGAGGGCACCCGCAGCCCCGACGGCCACATCCAGCCCTTCAAGAAAGGCGGCTTCTTCCTGGCCCGTAAGGCCGGGGTCCCCATCGTGCCCGTCATCATCAAGGGAACCTGGCCCATCATGCCGCGCAGCGGTCTGAAGATCTCGCCGGGCGACGTGACCGTCGAAGTGCGCCCGCCCATCGAGACCACCTCCTACCGGGGGAAAAACAAGGACAAGCTCATGGAAGACGTGCGTCGCGCCATCTGCGAGGGCTTTTACGGAACCACGGGAGGCAGTCGTCCATGCTGAAAATCATCCCCCTGGGAGGGGTTGGTGAAATCGGCCTGAACATGATGGTGTTCGAATATGACGGAACCCTGTTCGTGGTGGACGCGGGCCTCATGTTCCCGGACATTGACATGCCCGGCGTGGATTTCGTGATCCCGGACATGTCCTACCTCAAGGAAAATCGGGACCGGGTCTGCGGCATCGTGCTGACCCACGCCCACGAAGACCACATCGGCGCCCTGCCCTACCTGCTCAAAATCATCCAGGCACCGGTGTTCGGAACAGCCTTCACCCTGGGCCTGGTGCGCCACAAGCTCGAGGAACGCGGCATGCTCGGCTCGGTGGACATGCACACCATCAGTCCGGGGGACATCATCCGCCTGGGGCCTTTCGAGGTGGAATTCATCAGCGTCAGCCACAGCGTGGTCGACGGCGTGGGACTGGCCGTGCAGACGCCCCTGGGGCTGGTGGTGCACACCGGCGACTTTAAAATCGGCCACTCGGCCGTCGCGGGACACGCCACCGATGTGGGGCGTTTCGCGCGGCTGGGGGAAAAAGGGGTGCTGGCGCTGCTCTCGGACTCGACCAATGTGGAGCGTCCGGGCTACACCGTCTCCGACCAGACCATCGGCGATACGCTGTCGCGCATCACCGCCACCAGCCGGGGGCGCATCATCGTGGCCCTCTTCGCCTCCAGCATCATGCGCATCCAGCAGGTGATCGACATCGCTGCTGCCCAGCGGCGACGCATCGTTTTCAACGGCAAAAGCATTGAAATCAGCGTGGCCATCGCCCGGCAGCTGGGGTACCTGAAGATTCCCGAGGACCTGGAAATCGACATTGAGGAGGTCGAGTGCTTCGATGACGACGAAATCGTCATCGTGACCACCGGCAGCCAGGGCGAACCCATGTCGGCCCTGGCCCGCATGTCGGCCGGCAGCCACAAGCAGATCCGCATCAAGCCGGCGGACACCGTGATCCTGTCCTCCAAGTTCATTCCCGGCAACGAACGGGCCATCGCACGCATCATCAACGACCTGTACCGCCAGGGCGCCGACGTGGTCTACGAGAAAATTTCGGACATCCACGTCTCGGGGCACGCTTTCCGGGAAGAACTGAAGCTGATGATCGGCCTGACACGCCCGCGCTACTTCGTCCCCATCCACGGGGAGTACCGGCACCTGATTCTGCACGGGCGCCTGGCCCGCCAGGTGGGCATCGCCGCCGAAAACGTCCTGCTGGCCGAAGACGGCCAGGTCATCCAGTTCGATGACCACGGCGCCGCAGTACACGAACGCGTTCCCACAGGACGCCTGCTGGTGGACGGCAAGGGCATCGGCGACGTGGGCCGCTCGGTGCTGCGCGAGCGCCGCATCCTCTCCGAAGACGGGCTGGTGGCGGTCACCATGGCGCTGGACGAGGAAACCGGCATCATCGTTTATGGACCGGAAATCGTCTCGCGCGGCTTCGTTTTCGAAACCGAAAAGGGGCACCTGCTGGAGGACGCCGTCTGCGTGGTGCTGGAGATCGTGGAGGAGCTGTCGCCGGATCTGACCGACCGCATCGCGGTGCTCAAATCCCGGCTGCAGACCGCACTGCGGCAATATTTCTTTTTCACCATCGGCCGGCGGCCGGTGATACTGCCGTTCATTCTGGAAGTGTGACAAGGTGAAACAGGAACCATCCAATCTCATGCGTCGCGAGATCAGCGCCATCCTGCTGTTCTTCGTGATTATCTTCACCCTGGCCAGCCTGCTCTCGTACAGCCCCCAGGACCCCTCCATCAACAGCGCCGTGTCCGCCCGCCACGTGCACAACGTCATGGGGCTGATCGGCGCCCACGTGGCCGGACTGCTGATCGGCCTCTTCGGGCTAGGCGCCTTCTGGATTCCACTGCTGCTGACCCTGGGCGGCCTGCACCTGTTCAGCCCGCGGCGGCACACCCGCAGGACCCTGGCCATCACCCTGGGCGGGGCCCTGCTGCTGATCGTCACCACCGGGGCACTTTTCGGCCTGCACCGCGATATCTACACCCTCTGGGGCAGTCGCTTCTCGGCCGGCGGTTTCCTGGGCCTGTCGCTGAAATCCGTGCTGGTCAAGTACGCCAACCCCACCGGCGGTGTGATCATTCTGCTGTTGATGTGGCTCATCGGCCTGATTCTGGCCACCGGCTTTTCGCTGCTGGGATTTCTGTCCGGCATGGGCAAACGCGCGGCCCGGTTGCGTGAAATCACCGCACTGCAGCTGACCAAGCGGCGCGAGCGGCGCAAGAAAGCCAAACAGCGCCAGAAGCTCACCCAGCGCCTGGCGCCCAAGAAAAAGCCAAAAGTTAAAATCAAAACGGCACCGCCTCCGCCGGCCCCCAAACCGCCGCCGCCCAGGCAGGAGGTTTTCGATTTCATGCGCGACCCCGACAGCGCGGAGCTGCCGCCCGTCAGCCTGCTGGAGGACCCCGAGCCCCGGCAGCGCGAGGTCGACGACAAGAACTTGCAGGTGCAGTCCCGGCTGGTGGAGAAAAAACTGGACGACTTCGGCGTGCGCGGCCGGGTGGTGGCCGTCACCCCCGGCCCAGTGATCACCACCTTCGAGTACGAACCGGCGGCCGGCGTCAAGATCAACCGCATCGTCAACCTGAGCGACGACCTGGCGCTGGCGCTGCGCGCCACCAGCATCCGCATCGTGGCGCCCATTCCGGGCAAGGCGGCCATCGGCATCGAGATCCCCAACACCGAACGTGAACTGGTCAAGTTCAAGGAGGTGGTCACATCCGAGGCTTACCAGAACGCCAAGTCCAAGCTGACCCTGTGCCTGGGAAAAGACATCGTGGGCCGACCGGTGGTGGCCGAACTGGACAGGATGCCCCACCTGCTGATCGCCGGGGCCACCGGATCGGGCAAGAGTGTGGCCCTGAACACCATGATCTGCAGTTTCCTCTACAAGGCGCGCCCCGAGGAGGTCAAACTGCTGATGATCGACCCCAAGCGCATCGAGTTGGCCTCCTACGAGGGGATCCCGCACCTCATCGCGCCGGTGGTCACCGATGCCAAGAAGGCCACCAACGCCCTGTTCTGGGCGGTGCGTGAAATGGAGCGGCGCTACGAACTGCTGGCCGAGCACAAGACACGCAACATCGGCCAGTACAACCGCAAGGCGGCCAAGGCCCTCAAGGCCGACCCCGGCTGCGGCATGGAGATCCTGCCCTTCGTGGTGATCATCATCGACGAACTGGCCGACCTGATGATCGTGGCCTCGCGGGATGTGGAAGTGGCCCTCACGCGCCTGGCCCAGATGGCACGGGCGGCCGGCATTCACCTCATCCTGGCCACCCAGCGCCCCTCGGTGGATGTGCTGACGGGCATCATCAAGGCCAACTTCCCCACCCGTTTGACCTTCCAGGTGTCCTCCAAGACCGACTCGCGCACCATCATCGACACCAACGGGGCTGAAAACCTGCTGGGCAAGGGCGACATGCTCTTTCTGCCCCCCGGCACCGCCAAACTGCAGCGCATCCACGGGGCCTACATCTCGGAGGCCGAACTGCTGCTGGTCACGGATTTCCTGCGCAAGCAGAAAGCGCCGGAGTACAACGAGGAGATCACCAAGCCGGTGGAAGACAAAACCAGCGGCGGGAGCGACGAAGACGTGGACGAACGCTACGACGACGCCGTGGCCCTGGTCACGCGAACCCGCCAGGCCTCCATATCCATGATCCAGCGCCACCTGCGCATCGGCTACAACCGTGCGGCGCGCATCGTGGAGATGATGGAGGCCCAGGGCATCGTGGGACCCGCCGACGGCGCCAAACCGCGCGAGGTGCTGGTGCGCGACTACGAGGACATGCCCTGATGCGGCTTGAGGGCTTTATCTGCTGACGGGCGGCAGGAAAGCGGCGTTCTATCCGAAACGGCCGGTGATGTAGTCTTCGGTGAGTTGGTGCCGGGGATTGGTAAAGATCTGGTTGGTTTTGCCCACTTCAATGAGGCGGCCAAGATGGAAATACGCCGTGCGTTGGGACACACGGGCGGCCTGCTGCATGGAATGCGTGACGATCACGATGGTGTATTGTTTATGAAGTTCATCGATAAGGTCCTCAATTCGGGCGGTGGCCATCGGGTCCAGGGCTGAACAGGGTTCGTCCATCAGGATCACTTCAGGACGCACGGCAATGGCGCGGGCAATGCACAACCGCTGCTGCTGGCCGCCGGAAAGACCGGTTCCCGGCTCGTCTAAGCGGTCCTTGACTTCCTCCCAGAGCCCGGCTTTTTTGAGAGATGTTTCAACGATTTCATCCATCTCATCCCTATTGTGTACCAAACCGTGAATTTTCGGGCCGTAGGCGACGTTGTCGTATACCGACTTGGGGAAAGGGTTGGGTTTTTGAAAAACTATGCCGACTTTGGCCCGCAGGGGAACCACATCAACAGTCTTGCCATAGATGTTAACGCCGTCCATCGTGATCTCTCCGACGATCCGGCAGGTATCGATGGTATCGTTCATCCGGTTCAGACAGCGCAGAAAAGTGGACTTTCCGCATCCTGATGGGCCGATCATGGCAATGACCTCGTTCCGGGCAATATCTAGCGAAACATTGAACAAGGCCTGCTTGTTGCCATAGAATACATTCACGTTTCGACAACGTATACGCGGGTTATCCACTTCGTACCCCCCAGCCGTTACAAGATGATCCAGATGCGTCAACAGCTGCCCCGACCAATGGCATGCTC
>JAMOVG010000260.1 GCA_027061725.1 Desulfobacteraceae bacterium | reverse complement strand
TACCGTCGACGATGTCGGCCTGACGGATGAGGATGTCGAACATGGGAGCCTCGGGATTTTGGCGTTATCAGGTTTCAGCTGTCAGGTATCAGGTTTCCGATGCCAGGTAAAGTGGCTGTGGCCCCCCTGCCGCCGGTTGGCGGTCAATCATAAAGATGGCAGGCCACGTGGTGGCCGGCTTCGACTTCCCGCAGCCGGGGTTCCTCCTGGCGGCAGCGTGGCATGCAGCGGCCGCAGCGGGGGTGAAAACGGCACCCGGGCGGCGGATGCAGCGGACTCGGTACGTCGCCCTCCAGGATGATGCGCTCCACCGCCAGGTCGGGGTCCGGCACCGGCACGGCCGACAGCAGGGCCTGGGTGTAGGGGTGCAGGGGGTGTGCGTAGAGGCCGTGGTAGGGGGCGGTTTCCACGAACTTTCCCAGGTACATGACGGCGATGCGGTCGCAGATGTACTCCACCACGGCCAGGTCGTGGGAGATGATGATGTAGGACAGGTCGAATTCCTGCTGCAGGTCCAGCAGCAGGTTGATGATCTGGGCCTGGATGGAGACGTCCAGGGCCGACACCGGCTCGTCGCCGATGATGACCCGCGGGTTAAGCGCCAGGGCCCGGGCAATGCCCACCCGCTGGCGCTGGCCGCCGGAAAACTCGTGGGGGTAGCGGTGCCCCTGTTCGGGGGTCAGCCCCACTCTTTCCAGCAGGTAGGCCACGCGTTCTTTTAATTCGCGGCCCTGGCAGAGTCCGTGGATCTTCATGGGGTCGCCCACGATGCGGTTGAGCGTCATGCGCGGGTTCAGGGAGGCGTAGGGGTCCTGGAAGATAATCTGCATCTCGCGGCGCAGCCGTTTACGCTGCGCATCGCTCATCTGCGAGATGTCCCGCCCGCGGAAGGCCACCCGCCCGCCGGTGGACGCCACCAGGTCCAGGATGGCCAGGCCCATGGTGGTCTTGCCGCACCCGCTCTCGCCCACCACGCCAAGGGTTTCTCCCGGCGCCAGGGTCAGGCTGACATCGTCCACGGCGTGTACGACCTCCCGCCTGCGCGACAGCAGGCGGCGTTTGACCGGGAAGTGCACCTCCAGGTTTTCGACCGAAAGCAGCGGTTCCACGCTTGGCGATCCTCCTTGGTCACGGGTACAGGTGACAGCGCACGCTGCGGCCGGCCCCCCTGCGGGTGAGCCGGGGGGCTTCGCGGCGGCAGACCGGCAGTGCCTGGTCGCAGCGTGCGTGAAAGCTGCACCCCGGTGGCAGGTCGTACAGGCTGGGCACCGTGCCGCGGATTTCCCGCAGCCGCCGGCGCCCCTCGCGGGCCCGGCGGCCCAGTACGGGCACCGACTGCAGCAGCCCCCTGGTGTACGGGTGCAGGGGGTCTTTGAACAGGTCCCGTGTGGGGCCTTCCTCCACCACGCGGCCGGCGTACATGACCACCACGCGCTGGGCGATGCGTGCGATTACGCCCAGGTCGTGGGTGATCATCAGCACGGCGGCGCCGTAGTCCTCTTTGAGCTGCAGGATGAGGTCCAGGATCTGGGCCTGGATGGTGACGTCCAGAGCTGTTGTGGGTTCGTCGGCGATCAGGATCTCCGGGTTGCAGGCCAGCGCCATGGCGATCATGGCGCGCTGGCGCATGCCGCCGGAGAGCTGGTGCGGGTACTCACGGGCCCGCTTGGCGGGCGAGGGCATGCGCACACTGCGCAGCATGTCCACGGCTTTCCGCCGGCTTTCGGCGACGCTGAGGTGCTCGTGGACCAGGAACATCTCGGCGATCTGTTCGCCGATGGTGTAGACCGGGTTGAGCGAGGTCATGGGTTCCTGGAAGATCATGGAGATGCGGCGGCCCCGGATGGTGCGCATGGCGTGCTCCGACAGCGACAACAGGTCGGTGCCGTCCAGCAGGATGCGGCCGCCCTCGATGCGTCCGGGCGGATCCTTGATCAGGCGCATGACCGAGAGCACCGAGACGCTCTTGCCGCACCC
>JAMOVG010000259.1 GCA_027061725.1 Desulfobacteraceae bacterium | reverse complement strand
TACCAGGTCGATTACATTACCTGCCCGGCGGAGATCGGGGAAGCGCTCGGTAGGAAGCGCTACGATCTTTTTCTGCTGGACTTGTGCATGCCGGAGATCAGTGGATTCGACGTGCTCGAAAAGATCCTGGCCGACGATCCGGAGGCCTTCGTAATCATGATCACCGGCTACGCATCCATCGAGACCGCCGTCAAGGCCCTTAAAAAGGGAGCCTGCGATTACCTCAAGAAGCCTTTCGAGCCCGACGACCTGCTCAAAACCGTCCGCAGTGTCCTCATCCAGAAAAGGCTGCGGGAGGAAAACCGTCTCATCAACGAAAAGCTGCGCAATTCGGAGCGCCGCTACCGTTTCCTCGTGCAGAACTCCCCGGACATCATCTACACGCTCGACAGCGAGGGGCGCTTCACCTTTGTCAACGACGCCATCGAGAGATTGCTGGGGTACAGCCGTGAGGAACTCATCGGGAAGAACTATCAGACCATCGTGGCTACCGAGGACCGGGAACGCTCCAAGTGGCTGCTCAACGAGAGAAGAACCGGACGGCGTGCCTGCTCGGGAGAGGAACTCAAGCTGCGTTTCAGCCACAAGGCCGAAAAGTACCGACAGTGCGAGGTCCAGCACCTGACCATCGAGCTGAAGGCCACCGGCATCTATGCCAACTCCGCGGAGGGCAAACGCGCCGGGAAGTTTCTCGGCACTTACGGGGTGGCCAGGGACATCAGCTACCGCAAACACCTGGAGTCCCAGCTGATGCACGCCACCAAGATGGAGTCCATCGGGACCCTGGCCGGGGGCATCGCCCACGACTTCAACAACATCCTGATGGGCATCCAGGGATGCGCATCCCTGATGCTCTACGACATCCAGGACAAGAAAGACAAGAACTACGTCAGGCTGTCGAACATCGAGCAGTACGTTCAGAGCGGTGCCGAACTGACGCGCCAGTTGCTGGGCTTCGCGCGGGCCGGCAAGTACCAGGTGAAGCCCACCGACCTGAACCTGCTCATCGAGAAGTCCACCAGCATGTTCGGCCGTGCCAAGAAGGAAGTCGATATCCGCAAGCTCCTGCAGGAGGATCTCTGGCCGTCCAACGTGGACCAGGGACAGATCCAGCAGGTGCTGCTCAACCTCTACGTCAACGCCTGGCAGGCCATGCCCGGCGGCGGCGTGCTGACCATCGAGACCCGCAACGTCAGCATTTCCCCCTCACAGGCGCGCGAACTGGACCTGAAGAGGGGTAGCTACGTCAAGATAACGGTTTCGGACACCGGCATCGGCATGAACGACGAAATCCTGCAGCGCGCCTTCGACCCCTTCTTCACCACCAAGGAAAAGGGGCGCGGCACCGGGCTGGGGCTGGCATCGGCTTACGGAATTATAAAGAACCACGACGGGACCATACGGGTGTACAGCCGCGTGGGAGAGGGCAGTACTTTCGAACTCTATCTGCCGGCCACCGAAAAACAGCCCGCCCCGCAGGAGTCTCCCGCGCAGCGGGCCAAGACGGGCAGCGGCTGCATTCTGGTGGTCGATGACGAGGAGCACATCGTCGAACCCACCCGCGCCATGCTCGAGAGCCTGGGCTACGAAGTGCTCACCGCCCGAAGCGGCCTGCAGGCCGTGGAGACCGTCCGGCGGCACAACGAGAAGATCAGCCTGATGATGCTTGACATGATCATGCCCGGCATGAGCGGCAACGAGACCTTTGTCAAGGTCAAACAGGTCAATCCCAGCCTCAAGGTACTGCTTTGCAGCGGCTACAGCATCGACGGGCAGGCGCGCGAGATTCTGAACTGCGGCTGTGACGGCTTCATTCAGAAACCATACACCCTCGAGCAGCTGGGCGAGAAAGTCAGCAGCATTCTCTCCGGCGAAGGCCGCATCGACATCGCCTCCTGACCGGAGCAGCGCTTCTCCTGTTGTTCCCCCCGCAAGCGATTTTCCCGCATACAGAAAAACCTGTGGCCAGGAAGGCCCCTGGATCCCCCTCCCGCACCCCGCCGCAGCACCCCGCGGTTTGCCCCGCAAGGGCCCAGTGGACGCCCGAATCTTTTTACAAAAGACGGATGCCCTTCAGGGACGCAGCAGGTCGATAGCCCCCTGCGGGTCGATGACGGCGATGCCCTCCTGCAGCGCGATTTCGGCATCCGTGTCCGGTGCGTACCCCCATTGCGCCAGGAAGAGCCGCAGCCGCACCCCGGGTTGCCGGAAGCCCTCCCGGAGTTGACGCAGGTTCGGCAGCAGGTCGTCGATGAAGACGTATTGCGGTGCTGCGAAACGACGGTGGATGGACAGCATGTTGGCGGTTTTGCCGGTCCCCCCGTCCCCCGCATAAACGTCTGCGGCATCGATGTCCAGGCCGAAATGCCGGCAGAGAGACAGGACCGCCTGGCGGTTCTTGGTGGTCAGCACCACAAAGGACCGCCGGCGACCGTGGGACAGAAAATCCCACAGCGGCTGGAAGGGACGGTTCAGGGACAAAAAGGCCTCCGGTGCCGCCCGCCACAGCCTTTTGCGTGCGGCAAAGAGACGCTGCCGGCGGACATCGGGAGGCAATGGGCTGGAACGGCAGCGGCGCCGGAACGTGGCGGCATCCAGGCTCGGGCCGGAGGGATGCGCCAGGCTGTCCAGGCACCAGGTCATCAGGGGAACGGCCTCGGACGGCTCACGCATGAAATGCCGGCAGCGCCGAAAAGTTTCCAGCAGGCCTTCGGGAAGCGCGGAAACGTCGGTGACCAGTCCGTCCATACAGGCGTTGTAGGCGCTGACGGCGACTTCCGGTACGGAGTCCATCAGTACGCCGTCAAAATCGAGGAGAATCATGGTCGGCACCCGTGGTTGCGGGAATTTTGCTCAATGAAGAGGCCATGTCGGCCGATATAAGCGGTGAAAGACTGTGCCTCTGGCGGAAGGGCTGCCCGGGGCGCCCGGCCCCCCCTCAGGATGACTTGCGGGAGCAGGCCGGCGGCTTGAATCCGCCGGATCCCCGGGGAATACCGTGAGGGCGGACACTGCCGGCGGACATCAGCTTCCGGACCCGGGACGAATGGCAATGCGGGCACTGCGGCGCCCGGCGTTCACCGGGGAGCAGCAATTTTTCGAACTGAGCGTTACAGGCACGGCACTGGAATTCAAATATAGGCATGGGCTAAAGACTCCTCTGGCGTGGGCCGACGCGTTGAGAATCGAATATAGAGAATCAGATGCGGGCTGTCAATCGATCACTTGTGGCGGATTCGTCGGCAACGGTCATTCGTTGGCCGCCGAACACAAAACGCCTCCCGGATGAAGGGAGGACGGTTATTTGCACCCATGATGCCGGCACCGGCGACCGCGTCCAGCAGTCTGGATCGGAGATGGCGGGTCCGGTGCTGCAGTGCATCCCGGGCAACGGACCACGGAGCGGTATGCATCCCCACGGCGAGGTGCGATGAGCGGCACCGGCGACTTCGATATACGGGAGGTGATCGCAACCTCCCTGGCTGAATTTTTCGAGCGGATCCTCTCCATGCAGGTGGAACTCGACGACGGCGACCTGTTGGCCGTCCTGGAAGGGGAGGGGTTCGTGGTCGCTGTGGAGGTCACGGGTGGCCTGGCCGGTCGCTTCGAAATCAAAGTGGGCGGCGAATTCGCGGTGCTCATGGCGGCTTCCATGCTGGGCGGTAACATCGAGGATGTGGATGCCGAGTTTGAGGTGCCGGACCTGCTGGGCGAAATGGCCGCTTTTCTGGGGCGCAAGCTCAAAGAATTCGGCGAACGGGAAGGACTGTCCTGCGAGATCGGAGAACCCCGCATTGAGCCCCGTGACGACATGCTGCCCGTTTCGGCGCCCCTCAAGCGCGGGGAGCGCTGCATGTTCCGGCACGGGGAACATGAGGGATGGGTCGATTTTCGGCTGGTGGCCGCAGAGCAAGACGTCGCGCAAGAGCCGGGTGCGGCACCCGGCACAGAGCAGACGGCGGAAGCCGAAGAGCCGGATACTTCCCATGCCGAAGAGGGATCCGGTGAAGCCCAGCAGGCCACGGTGGCTGTCACCGACGGCGAACAGTCCTTCGACCTGGAACTGGAGCCCCTGGAAGAGGATGCGCAAGCGCAGCAGGACTTCGCCGGTTTGTCGGAGGAAGAGGACCTGCCCGACCTGATGGTCGACATCACGGACACCGGGGAAGATGCAACAGACCCGCGGGAGCCGGCCACCGGGCGCGAGAACGCAGCCGCACGGGAAGGCGCAACGGCCGAGGAAGCCGAACCGCCAGAACCGCCTGAGGGAACCTCCTCGTCGGACGATACGGCCACGGGCGATTTCGAAGCGCTATCGAAAGAAGAAACCGATACGGTCGGGGCTCCCGCCGACCCCCCAACGCAAGGGGATTTAGAAGGCAGTGCCGGCCGGGATGCCGCGGAAACGGCGCAAGAGGCAGGCGTCTCCACCGAAAAGACCGACGAAGCCGTCGCCCAGGATGGGCGTCCGCCAGAGCAGGACCGGGAGACGTTTGTTCTTCGCAAGGATGCGGCGCCGTCGGACAAAAAGCCGCCCGCCGGAACGCCCGAAGAATCCGACGATGAAGGACCGGCCGCGACCGCTGGAATGCACAGGGGCATTTTCTGGCTGGCGGCGGCCATGCTGGCGGCGGTGGCCGTAGGCGGATGGTTTTTCATGCTGCACCAGCGGGGGGCTGAGAAGGCACGGGCCGCCAGGACTGCCCGGCCGATCAAGGTCGAGGCAGCGCCTGAATCGGCAGGCCCGCCGCCTCCCCAAAAAAAGCCTGTCGCCACGCAGCCGTCGGCACCCCTTACACCCGAAGCGCGGCTGGCCCGCAAGCTGGACGATGCCGGGCGCCTGAAAGAGGCCCTGCTGGGCAAGCTGGAAGAGGTGCTGCGGCTCAAACGCTATTTTCAGGACGGCATCGAGGATGTACGCAGCCAGTTGGCGGCGCGCATCCAGAACAGTGGACTGCGTTCCTACCGCCAAGCCATCAAGGACCAGCGCATCGAACTGGATTTGCGCACCATCCAGCGGCGTCTGGCCGCCATAGACGAACTCTCACGGCCCATCGGCTGGCTGGCGCACGCTGCCGAAGCCGTCGATTACGGTATTCGCCGGACCCGTCTTGACATGGCCATGGCGCCGTACACGGCCGGCGCGGATCTTGGGCGGCTTTACGCGGAACTCGACCTGCTGACACGGCAGTACGCCCTGACCGATGACCGCCTGCTCATCGACGACCAGACCGTCGAGGCGCGCCCGCTGTCCGCCATATGGCAGGAGGTCAGCTCACCCGTCAAAAAAGTGGTCCTGGTCGAAGGCTCCGGCGAGAAAATCAGGGGCGCCTTCGTGGACTGGGCCGGCAGTGCATCCGACCGACGCATCTGGAAGGAACTGTGCCGCGGTGATTTCAGCCATGCCTCGCAGCTGACCATGATTTCTTCGGAGGCTGCGGCCTGTCTGGCCAGTGACCAGGTCAAGGACCTTTTCCTCGGCGGGCTCAAAGAGCTGTCCGGGGCCGCGGCCCGTAACCTGGTCAAATGGCCCGGCCGGTGGCTGGTGCTAAACGGGCTGCGCAGTATTTCGCCGGCGGCCGCCAGCCAGTTGGCCCGCTGGCGTGGAACCCGCCTTTCGCTCAACGGCCTGGTGGAGCTTTCGCCGCAGGCGGCCGCCGCGCTGGCCGGCTGGGGCGGCAGGGAGCTGGAGATGGTCGGCCTGACAGTCAAGGATGCCCCTCAGGCACGGCGCATACTAGAACCGCTGAAAAGGTGGGAGGCCACCGGGCGGAGACTTTTCGTGTCTTCCCGGCTGCGACGGGTGTTGGACGCTCTGCGGGAGGGGGGCGCCGGCGACAGGCCTGCAGGCGGCAAGAAAGGGTGAGACGATGATAAAACAGGCGCCCAGAATCATCACACATCGGTTACAGGTCCCCCGCACTTGGCCGCTGGCGCTGCTGCTGGCGGTTCTGGTGCTCTTGCCGGCAGGGGCCCTGGCCGCCTCCGGCACGCAGCAGCTGGAAGAAAAAATGAACGAGATCATCGCACTGCAGAAAAGAATTACCGAGAAGGTCACCCTGGCACAGGGCATTCTGCGGCAGCTCGACGAGCAGTTGGACGGGTTGGCAGTGGAGATCCAGGACGAACGGCTGCGTGCCGGGGTGCTTGGCTATCGTGATGCCGTTCGGCTGAAGGGACTGGACTATCGCCTCAGGCTGGCCCAGCAGCTGCTCTCCTATATCGGGCAACTGCGGGAGAAAATCACCACATTCCAGGACGGCAGTCGGCAGCTGAGCTTCCTGTATCAGGAAGCCACCGACGACCTCAAGATCATCCAGACCCTTAGCCACATGCGGCTTGACGACTTCATCTCCCGCACAGAGCGCGTCATCGCGCATTTAAAGGCGGAACTCTCGGCGCACCTGGTGAAAGCCGCCGGGGTGCGCTACCAGCACACGGCCGCCACCTGGGAGGCGGTGCTCACACGCCACTGAAGTGTCGGGGCGCGCTGTCGCTCGGTGCTTTCCACCACGGGGATCCCGCCGCTGCTTCTTTTCCTGCGACTGTCGGCGCAGCGTGAAAAAAATTTGAGAAAGGAGACCTTTTGGCCGAAACTAATGCAAGGAAGCTCCCGCCGAGGGGAGCAGTGTTGACTTCTTGCGTTTCAGGGTGCGGGCATGACCAACCTGGTACAGGAACTATACGATCTTGAGGGGTTGCTGGAAAAATACGCCGAGGCGTTGAACCGGCGCATCGGTTTCAACCGTGACGAGATCGAAGATATCCCGGTGGAACTGCAGAAGGGCCTCTGCCGGCTGCAGAACCATATTGATTACCGGATCGCCTTCATCAACAAGAAACTGGTTCGCCTGCAGCGCAGAGTGGCCGACATCGAGGCCCGTCTGAAGGCGGCCGAGGACGGCGAAACGGAGCGGTCCGAGCAGGAAGAGAGGAAGAAGGCATGAGTGCACCCGGCCCTGCAGAGGATAACACCGGCGGCGAAAAGGCAGACGAGCGCCGCCCGCCACAGGAAGTGCTCAACGATTTCGAGGACCAGATGAAACGCAAGGTCAAGCAATTCGACCTGCGCGTACTGAACAACAAGCGACGGCTGGAGAAGATCCGCGGGCGCCTGACGGGTTACCTGGATGAATGCCGGAAGGTGCTGGAGCGCCGGCTGGCTGAACTGGACGCCCGCGTAGACGGCCTGGCCGACAAGGTGGACATCTGGGAGAAGAACCTGATGCGGCGGCAGGCCCTCAAACAGGGGAGCGACTGATGAGCAAGATCCTTCGCGAAAGCTTCGAGAAGACCGTTTCCCGGCTGGCCAAACGTTTCAAGAGCGAGATTTCCGGCATCCGCCTGGAAATCGAGGAAAACGAGAACCGCATCGGGGGCCTGCCCGAGGAACTGAAGGCTCAAGTAGCGGAATTCGAACGCATGATGGCCTACAAGCTCAACCTGCTGGAAAAAAAGATGTCGCGCATCGACGAACGGCTCCAGCGTCTGGACGCCGGCGAGGCGGCCTGACCTCCCCCTTTTTTTGCCCCCTAACAGCATTGCCTGCAAAAAAACAGCGCGCCGAGACCCGTTTGGATGGGACCTGGACCCAGCTTCGCTGTCGTCCAGGCCACGCCATCGCCGAAGACAGCACTCCCATCCCGGGGTAAGCCCCCTGCAGTTGGACCCCTGCAAAGCACGGCACCGCGAGGTTCCCTTTCCGGCCGGAAGCGTTCCTGCGCCGATCCGGCGCATGTGGTGGAAGAGGGGGAGCAGCCGGCTGTTTGCGCACACCGTTTTCAGTGCGCCTGTCTATCCGGAAAGTGCCCGTCCCCCCGAACCCGCCCGGACGCACTCCG
>JAMOVG010000258.1 GCA_027061725.1 Desulfobacteraceae bacterium | reverse complement strand
GCCCTGTCCGGCCCCGCGGCCCATGCCACGGCCATTGCCCTTGCCGCCGCCACGGCCCATGCCGCGGCCGCCGCCCTGGCCTCGTCCACTGCCGCTTGCGCCGGGACGACAACCGCCCTGTCCTCTGCCGGTTCCGGGGCCCTGGCCCTGCGGTCCTGTTCCGTCTCCTCTGGGCATAATGCTCGCCTCCTTTCTCTGCTGACTGAGCGCAGCCTGTTTTGATCTTTTGATCATAATATAGGTATTGAACCCTACATGTCAATCGTTTATTTTAATCAAATGATCATATTTTGAACCGCCCGTCCACCGGGCTCCCGATCGGTATGGGAAGGCGGGCCATGGCGCAACACTACCGGCGGCGACACCCCGCCCCCGCGCACGCTTTCGGCGGTCAGGCGGGGGGCCACTGCGGGATATCGGCAGCACCGCAACGGATCGGTCCGGTCGGAGCAAGACCGCCGACGCTCAGTGGGCCATCTGGGGAATGATACCGCCCACCAGCGATTCGTAGATGCGGTACTCGGTCTGTTCGCCGGTCAGGTCATCGATCTTTTCCTGAATGGCGCTGCGCTCCTCGCTCTTGAGCCAGTTGCGCCAGTCTTCCACCGAGCGCCAGATGCTGATGACCATGAACTCGAACTCGCCGGGGGGATCGATGCACTTCAGGGTTTCACCGGAAATGTAGCCCGGCTGCACGGTGGCCAGGGACCGCAGCTTCACGATCAGCGGCGCCAGGGCCTCGGCCTGCTCTCGCTTGAACTTTCGTCGGATAATGACATCAACAGGCATGAATGCCTCCTCTCTTGTTGCAGGCTCGTCGGGAACCGGTGCCGCGCCATGCGGGGCGGTCACGGCTTCCGGCCGATTTTGCTCAGTCGGAATCGGGAAACATCTCGCCGTGGGGGACCGGCTCCCCCGGCCGCCAGGTGGCGAACTCCCCTTCCCGGACGTAATCGCCGCTGCTCACATTTTTCTCCAGCCACACGACCCGCGTGTTGCACTCCCAGACTTTCTTGCCGAGCTCTTTCTTGCGTTTCTCCAGCGCCTTCTCGGCGTTTTCACGGGTTCGGTGCACGGAGATCACTTTTTTCTGCTGCGTAAAATCGTGTTCATCGTAAATCAGTGCGTACATCGGCTTCCTCCTCGTTTCTGCGGTTGTTCCAATTGGGCCTTCCGACCCGTACGGGAAAGGGCACGTGGGCGGCGACTTTCCGGGCCAGCGATCTCACGGTCGGCGACACCGACTCCGGGCATTCGGACAGATCGTTGGACCACCGTATTTTTTTGGCGTGTCTGGCATACAGTGCCTTTTCCATTTGTGAAGCGCCTTCTTTCTGCCGCTGCCCCCTGCCCAGGGCCCTTGCCGGGCCCATCGAAAACGGGCGACCGCCCGCCTATCCCTTGGCCAGTCCGGGGATCATGGACGGCGGCACCACCAGCACCGGGCAGGGGGCCGCCAGCAGGGTTTCGGAGACGGTGGGCCCCAGCTTGCCCGGTTGGGCCGCCTCGGCGATTTCCAGCGGCGTGTGCGTCGAGGTCCCCATTACCAGCAGGTCGATCTGGGCGTCACGCGCCAGCTTCACCAGGCCTCCGACCACGTCCCCGTCGGAGACGTTGATCATGTAGTTGGTGAAGCCACTGGACTTCATCTTCTGGACATACGCTTCGGCCACCTTGCTGGCGGCCGCCTTCTTAATGTCCTCGGCGGAGGTACCGGGCCCCAGCCCGTGGTAGATCCACAGCCTGGCGTCATTCTCCCTGGCCAGGTTCAGGGCGAAATGGAAGACGTGGTCACAATACTCGGTCAGGCAGGTGCCAAAAAGAATCTTCTTAAACATTTCCGAGCCCTCCTTTGATGGATGTTTGCGGTGATGCGTCAGACCCCGCAAAGGCGCCGCCGCCGTCACCCCGGTTTCAGCCAACACCCGCCGGGTGTCCACTGTGAAAACATGCCCGCTTCTGGTCTAGAGGTATCTGCACCAAACGTGCCATGGGATCG
>JAMOVG010000257.1 GCA_027061725.1 Desulfobacteraceae bacterium | reverse complement strand
ACGCTGACTTTCATGATGGTCCTTTCGGGGGGGCGTTTTGTTGTCCTGTTGGTTACACGCGGCCCTGCGGCAGCCGGTTCTGGTGGGCCGGTTCCTGCGGGGCCTTAGCGGTTTCACAAAATAAAACAAGTGCCGGGAATCGCACCTCCGGGCACTGAAAAACAGACGATGGTGCGAGAGGGGAGATTTGAACTCCCATTCTGTTTCCAGAGCTGGATCCTAAGTCCAGTGCGTCTGCCAATTCCGCCACTCTCGCACATCAACGGAGCTGTATGGGAACTCCTGCCGGTGAGCCGGCCATATCGCTTGACATCCAGATGGTTATTGCTGAAACTGAACATCAGCGGAAAAAACGTTTAAAAACGGTCGGCACCGGGTTTCTATAAACTTTCAATCTAATATTTAATTTCGAGGGTGTCAAGAAAAATAAGAAGATGTGGATCATCTCTAAGGCATCGAAAACAAAACCGATCCGGTTTTTCGGTCTCCCGGCCGCGCTGGCGCTGATTCTCCTTCTGGCGCCGGTCCACCTGTGGGCCGGATGGCTGGAAGGCGCTGCTCCGCTGCCGGTGGTCGTATTGGACCCGGGGCATGGGGGAAACGACGCCGGCGCCCACGGTCCGTCGGGCCTGAAGGAAAAGGACGTGACCCTGGCTGTCGCCAGGGCTTTGTCCGAATCCCTGGCCGGAAGCTATCGCATGGTGCTGACACGCGACGACGACTACGGGCTTTCGGTCGGCGAGCGCACCTCCATCGCCAATCACCACAGGGCCACACTCTTTATCAGTCTGCACAACGGCGCCGGCTTCACGTCGGCCCCGGGCGGCATGGCGGTCTATTTCTGTGGCCAGGTCGCCCGAGAGGCCCTGCCCGAGGCCGATGTTTCCCTGGATACGGACCTGGTACCCTGGAGGGCCGTTTATCTTCGCCACCAGGCCGCCAGCCGCCGTTTGGCCCGGCTTCTGATCGATCGTCTGGAGCCCCTGGCGGATGACGGCGAGGTCGATTCCGGCGCCTTCCCTCTGCTGGTGCTCAAGGGCGCTGACATGCCGGCGGTACTCGTGGAAACCGGCTGCCTGACCGATCCCGTGGACGAGCAGAAACTGGCAGATTCCGATTATGTCCGGGCCGTAGCCGCAGCCATCGCCGTGGCGGTGCGGACCTTTTTCAAAAGCAACGGACAGTGAAGACCGCCGAAGAGCATTGTTCTCCTCCCCTTGCACGGCCATGGAAAGAGTGCTATATTTCCGCAAAATCGGGGCGTGGCGCAGCCTGGTAGCGCGCCTGCTTTGGGAGCAGGAAGTCGGAGGTTCAAATCCTCTCGCCCCGACCAGCCGCAACAATTCACGATGATCTGGACTCAGCGTTTCAGATGATAAGTGCCGACCGGATCGATTCCCTGTCATCTGTATGGTGTGACAGCCGGAAGGCGGATATACAAAATGGGTTTGCCATCGACCCGCAGAAAACCTAAGTCCAGAATTGCCGGCATTCTGGCAGGGCTTTACCTGCTGCTGGTCTTTGCCGCACTGGCCACCTTGCTGCTGGCGGGAAAGGACGATTCCCTGGCCGGTATCTATTTCATTCTGGTCACCTTTCCCTGGACGGTGGTGCTGACAAAAGTTGCCACCGCTTCCCACGTGGATTCCATGGCCTTTAACATCATCTTTTTGTTGGTTGGCGGGCTTATAAACGGATTCATCATATACAGCGTCACCGCTTTTCTTTCGAGGAAGTTTTCCGGCAGGGGCTGACCGGCCGCCGGTACGGTCCCTATCTCCCAACCGATTTTCTCCCTTCCGTGGCTGCCGGGTTCGCCGACCCGGTCCTGGAAACCTGCCGGCTGGGGCGCCTTCTGGGTGTCGATCTGATTCTGGTGGGGACGCATCGAAGCCCGGGCGATCGGCATGTCTGCCGGGTGGGCTATGGGGGAATGACGATTTTGGAAAATGCGCCCCGCCCCGCCCCGTCCTGTTCGTTCCGTTCGCGACGGTGCCGCAGGTCCT
>JAMOVG010000256.1 GCA_027061725.1 Desulfobacteraceae bacterium | reverse complement strand
GGGCCCCGGCGGATGCCGGCGCGGATCGGGCGCAACGTTTTTGCACATCCCGGCCGGTCGCCGGCCGGGGACATGCGAAATGTTTGCGCACCTGTCGCCACATTCCCCCGCCTGACGGGATTGCGCAGCACGGCCCGCACCGCGGGCTCCGGGGGATTTTAAGAATCCTCGCAAAAGCGCTGGCACGGGCCTTGCTCATCAAGGGGGACGTGGCGCCGTGACGTTCCGTGGTTTCCGGTGCGTTGCCGCCCGGTTCCTCAACCACAGGGGAGGAAAGTAGCCATGAAAAGCATAGGGATATTCTTATTGTCGTGGTTCGTAATGCTTGGCAGCGCAGGGCGAGCCCAGGCGCTGGACATCGTCTGGATGCAGGTGCAGCACCGGCAGTACGGCGCTGAACAGGGCTTCCGTCGGCTGGGCTTCGGCCTGACCGACGCCGCCGGCCGCTACCTGAAGGACGGCGGCACCGTCCGGCAGGTTGCGCTGTTCGGCCCGCAGGGGAAACCGCTGCCGCTGTCGAAGGTCAGCTTCGCCACCGACGTGGAGGTTTTCGGCACCTACGACGCCAAGAACAGCCAGTGGCGCTACACCCGCATCTGGCAGCCGGAGAGCTGGTTTTCGGCGAACATCGCCTCGGACCTGGTTCCGGGCGTATACGTGCTCAAAGTGACGGGCCTCGACGGCGCAACAGCCGAAAGTACTTTTGTCTTCAAGCGGCGGGTGACCCTGCCCGTCATCGATGCCGCCACGTTCCGCATCGTACCGGACGGGTCGGGAGGCCTGCTGTGGCGCTGGCGTGTTCCGGATGAACTCGGGGCCCTCAGCCAGGCGCACAAAATGCGGGCGCGGGCCGCCGTGGACATCTACCGGGGCGCACACGCGGTGGCCTACTTCTCGGTGATCCTGCCGGTACACATGGGTTTCGTCTTCGTTCCGCGCCGCGTGGTGGAGGCCCTCAACCGAAAGGGAGACCGGTTCGTCTTCAAGGTCGCCCTGGAGACCCGGGACAAGAACAACCGCACCTATTCGCGGCCCGTCGTAATCAAGGGAAAGCTGCCGCCATCGGGCGGCTGATGCACAGGCAGCAGGGAGGAGAGCATATGAGTCGTTTTTTCAACAAGTCCGCAGGATGGACACTGGCCGCGGTGGGTCTGCTGCTGGCGCTGCCGGCGTTTCTGCAGGCCGCTTCCGTACCCATCTGGGCGCCGCCGCCGCTGGCGGCGCTCATCGAGGAGGGATTGTCGGCCAACAACGAGATCCAGAGCCTGGCCGAGCAGGTGGCCAGTCTGAGACACGAGGTGTCGGTGGCCGGTTCACTGGAGGACCCCCGGCTGGGCTTCGCCCTGCTCAACATGCCCACGGATACCTTTTCCTTCAGCCAGGAGGCCATGACACAGAAGCAGATCTTCATCGCCCAGAAATTTCCCTGGTTCGGCAAACTGGACCTGCGCACCCAGCGGGCCACCTTGAAAGCCCTGCGGCAGCAGGCCGTGCTGGAGGCCCGTCGCCTGTCCCTGGCGCGGCAGGTCGCCGCCGCCTGGTACGACATCGGCTACGTCAGCGACAGCCTTTCCATCAACGCCCAGCTGACGGACACCGTGACCCAGTTGCTGGGAGTGGCCGAGACGCGCTATGCCACCGGCAAAGGCCTGCAGCAGGACGTGCTTCAGGCCCAGGTGGAACTCTCCAAGCTCATCGACGAAAAGATCCGTCTGCAGGAGCGCCGGCGCACCCTGGAAGACCGTATCAACGCGCTGCTCAACCGGCCGGGCTTCCAGGCGGTGCCGGCGCCGGCCGGACTGTCCTTCCCGGGGCTTTCCCTGGATATCGGCAAACTCCAGGCCCGGGTGCTGCAGACCAACCCGCAGCTCCGGGTCCGGCAGGCCGAGATCGACATGGCCGGCGTTGAAATCCAGCTGGCCCGCAAGGACTACTGGCCGGACATGGACGTCAAGCTGGCCTACGGCCAGCGCGATGACAGCGACAGCGGCCAGCCACGCTCGGATCTGTTCAGCGCGTCGCTGACCATGAACCTGCCGGTGTGGCAGAAGCGCCGCCAGACCCCCCGGCTGAACGCCACCCGCCGCAGTCACCAGGCGGCGCTCAAGACCTTCCGCAACCTGGTCAGAAGCCTGCCCTACCAGGTGGAATCGCTGGCCACCGAAATCCACGACACCCAGCAGAACTACCGCCTCTTCCGGGACGCGCTGCTGCTGCAGGCCGGCCAGTGGGCCAGTGCATCGCTCTCGGCCTACGAGGTGGGCAAGGTGGAGTTCAGCACCATGATCGCGGCCCAGATCCGCCTGCTGCGTTTCGAGCTGCAGGCGGCCAACTACCTGTACGCGGTCTACCGAAAACGCGCGGAGCTCGAAGAGATTCTTGGCGGATCGCTTTGATTGGAGAGGAAAGCAAGATGAAAAGAATGCTACTGATCTGCAGCGCCCTTGCCGGGCTGTACGCCGCCACGGCGGTCCTGCCCACGCCCGGCCGCATGGCGCCGTCGGAGGCCCTGGCAGTCGCCGGCGAACGCAAGGCCGGCATGGTGGACCCCGAGACGGGCAAGAAGATTAAATACTGGACTTCGCCCATGAACCCCTCCTACATCAGCCAGAAACCGGGCAAGTCGCCCATGGGCATGGACCTGGTGCCGGTGTACAAGGAAGAGGGCGGCCAAAAGGAACCCGCTTCCACTATTCGCATCGACCCCGTCACCATGCAGAACATGGGCGTGCGCCTGGGGCGCGTCAAGCGCAAGAAGCTGGTGAAAAAGATCCGCACGGTGGGCAACATCACCTACGACGAGACACGCCTCTTCGCGGTCAACACCAAGTTCGACGGCTGGATTGAGCGGCTCTACGTCGATTTCCTGGGCGACACCGTGAAAAAAGGGCAGCCGCTGTTCGACATCTACAGCCCGGAGCTGGTCACGGCCCAGGAGGAGTACCTGCTGTCCCTGGACCAGTACCGCCGCCTGAAGACCAGCGCCTACCCACGCATCCGCGAGGGCGCCCGCCGGCTGCTGGAGGCCTCGCGCACGCGTCTGCGGTACTGGGACCTCACCGATCGTCAGATTGACCGCATCGCCACCAGCGGCAAGGTGCGCAAAACCCTGACGGTCTACTCCCCGGCCAGCGGGGTGGTCACCAAGAAGACGGCCTTCAAGGGCCATTTCGTCAAGGCCGGCGAGCACCAGTACGAGATCGTGGACCTGTCCCGTGTATGGGTGGACGTGGACGTCTACGAGTACGAACTGCCCTGGGTGCGACGGGGCATGTCCGCCGAAATGGACCTGGCCTACATTCCGGGCCGGCGCTTCAAAGGAAAAGTGCTCTACATCTACCCCTATCTGGACCCCAAAACGCGCACCGCCAAGCTGCGCCTGGCTTTCGCCAACCCGGACTACCTGCTCAAGCCCGGCATGTACGCCAACGTCTACCTGGCATCCGTGGTCGCCGGGGCCGGACTGGTGATCCCGCAGGAGGCCGTCATCGACAGCGGCGAGCGCCAGGTGGTCTTCGTGGCCCTGGGCCAGGGGAAATTTCAGCCCCGCGACGTCAAGCTGGGACTGGAGGTCAGCGGCCAGGAGTACCAGGTGCTCAGCGGCCTGAAAGAGGGTGACGAGATCGTACTCTCGGCGCAGTTCATGCTGGACTCCGAAAGCCGCCTGCGGGAGGCCATCCAGAAAATGCTGGAGCTGCGCAAGCGCGAACCGGGAGGACATTGAAAAGTGAAAAGGAACTTGCCATGATCGAGAAAATCATCACGCTTTCGCTGGGGAACAAGTTCCTGGTGATCCTGGGGACCATCTTCATCATCCTGGGCGGCCTGTACGCCATGGTCAAAATTCCCCTGGACGCCATCCCGGATCTTTCGGACGTGCAGGTGATCATTTTCACCGAGTACCCGGGCCAGGCCCCCCAGGTGGTGGAGGACCAGGTGACCTATCCCCTGACCACCTCCATGCTGTCGGTGCCCTTTGCCAAGGTGGTGCGCGGTTACTCCTTCTTCGGCTTTTCCTTCATCTACATCATCTTCGAAGACGGCACCGACATGTACTGGGCCCGCAGCCGCGTGCTGGAGTACCTCAACTTCGTCTCGGGGCGGCTGCCCGCCGGGGTCAACCCCCAGCTGGGCCCCGACGCCACCGGCGTGGGCTGGGTATACGAGTACGTGCTGCAGAGCGACAATCACGACCTCTCCCAGTTGCGCTCCATCCAGGACTGGTACCTGCGCTACGAACTCACGGGCGTGTCCGGTGTGGCCGAAGTGGCCTCCATCGGCGGCTACGTCAAGCAGTACCAGGTGATCGTGGACCCCAACAAGCTGGCGGCCTTCAACATCCCGCTGCAGAAGGTGCGCCGGGCCATCCAGCGCAGCAACAACGACGTGGGCGGAAAACTCATCGAGATGGGCGAGACCGAGTTCATGGTGCGCGGCCTGGGATACATCAAGAGCATCCAGGACCTGTACGACATCCCGCTGGGCGTCAACCAGCGCGGCACGCCCATCCTGCTCAAAAACATCGCCACCGTAAAGATCGGGCCGGAGCTGCGGCGCGGCCTCGCCGACTTCAACGGCACCGGCGAGGCCGTGGGCGGCGTGGTCATCATGCGCTACGGAGGAAACGCCCTGGAGACCATCAAGAAGGTCAAGCAGAAACTCGAGGACCTCAAGGCGGGGCTTCTCGATGGCGTGCGCATCGTGCCGGTCTACGACCGCTCGGGGTTGATTCTGCGGGCGGTGGATAACCTAAAGCGTACCCTCATCGAAGAGAGCATCATCGTCACCATCGTGTGCATCGTTTTCCTGTTTCACCTGCGCAGCGCCCTGGTGGCCATTTTCACCCTGCCGGTGGGCATCTTCATCAGCCTGATGATCATGGAGCGCCAGGGCATCAACGCCAACATCATGAGCCTTTCGGGCATCGCCATCGCCATCGGCGCCATGGTCGACGGCGCCATCGTGATGATCGAAAACGCCCACAAGCACATCGAGAAAGACGGCGGCAAGAAACCCCACTGGGAACTGATCGCCGACGCCGCCCGGGAGGTGGGGCCGGCGCTCTTTTTCTCGCTGCTGATCATCGCCATCAGCTTCCTGCCGGTCTTCACCCTGGAGGCCCAGGAGGGGCGTCTGTTCAAACCCCTGGCGTTCACCAAGACCTACGCCATGATCGGGGCCGCCCTGCTGTCCATCACCATCGTGCCCATTCTGATGGGTTACTTCATCCGCGGCAAGATCCGCCCCGAGGAGAAGAACCCGGTCAACCGTTTCCTCATCTGGGTTTACCACCCCATCATCCGCCTGGTAATGAAGGCCAAGATCCTGGTGGTCGTCATGGCGCTGGTGATCTTGGCGGTGAGCTACATTCCCTGGAGTCGCATCGGCTCCGAGTTCATGCCGCCGCTCAACGAAGGCGACCTGCTGTACATGCCCACCACGCTGCCGGGCATCTCCATCACCAAGGCCAAGGAACTGCTGCAGCAGACCGACCGCATCATCGCCAGTTTTCCGGAGGTGCACCATGTTTTCGGCAAGATCGGGCGTGCCGAGACGGCCACCGACCCGGCGCCGCTGTCCATGATGGAGACGGTCATCATGCTCAAGCCCGAGGATCAGTGGCGCGAGGGCATGACCATCAAGAAACTGGTGGCCGAGATGGACCGGGCCATCCGGTTCCCGGGCCTGACCAACGCCTGGACCATGCCCATCAAGACGCGCGTGGACATGCTCTCCACGGGCATCAAGACGCCGGTGGGCATCAAGCTCATGGGCGAGGACCTGCAGGTGCTCAGCGACCTGGGCGAAAAGGTGGAGGCCGCCTTGCGCAAGATTCCCGGCACCCTCAGCGTCTACTCCGAGCGCGTCACCGGTGGGAACTACTTCGACTACCACATTCGCCGCCGCGAGGCGGCGCGTTACGGGCTGACCGTAGGAGCCGTGCAGGACATCATCATGTCGGCCGTGGGCGGCATGAACGTCACCCAGACCGTGGAGGGCCTGGAGCGCTACCCGGTCAACCTGCGCTACGGCTCCGAACTGCGCGACACGCCCGAGAAGCTGCGGCGCATTCTGGTGCCCACCCCCACCGGCGCCCAGGTGCCCATCACCCAGCTGGCCGACATCCGCATCGTCAAGGGACCGCCGGCCATCAAGAGCGAGAACGCCCGCAACAATGCCTGGATCTACGTAGACCTGACGGGCATCGACGTGGGCACCTACGTTCAGAAGGCGCAGCGCATCATCCGCGGGGAGATCACGCTGCCGGCCGGCTACAGCCTCATCTGGAGCGGGCAGTACGAGTACATGCAGCGCGCCCAGCAGCGCCTGATGATCGTTATCCCGCTGACCCTGACCATCATTTTCCTGCTGCTGTACTTCAACTTCAAGAACCTCACCGACAGCCTGATCGTCATGGCCGCGGTACCTTTTTCGCTGACCGGCGGACTGTGGTTCATGTACCTGCTGGGCTACAACATGAGCGTGGCCGTGGGCGTGGGTTTCATCGCGCTGTCGGGCGTGGCCACCGAGATCGGGGTGGTGCTGCTGATCTATCTGGACGCCTCCTACAGCCGGTTCAAGAAGAAATACGGCGACCGCTTCGACCGTCGGCTGCTGCAGCAGGCCATCGAGGAGGGCTCCGCGCTGCGGGTGCGGCCCATCATGATGACCGCCGTGGCCATCATGGCCGGCCTGATGCCCATTATGTGGAGCCACGGCACCGGCTCGGAGATCATGAAGCGCATCGCGGCCCCCATGGTGGGCGGCATGGTCAGCGCCACCTTTCTGACGCTGGTGGTCGTGCCGGCCCTCTACGGCCTGGTCAAGGGCTGGAGACTGCCCGTCAGGGCGGATTCCGACCGGAAGAAGTAGGCATTCTCGCCGGGTTCTTTTTTGCGCACCGATGCGGCGGCGGCGCCGGCAGGTGCGAAAATAATGCGCGCCCGGCGGCCGCGCGGTCCCTGTCGTGAGGCGCCGCAGCGTTTGCCAGAAGATTTTTCTTTTAACGTAACTACTTGTATTTAGGTTTAATTTTTCTGCCCCGAAGGGGCTTGCGGCCCGAATCGATAGAAAAGCCGGAAATATTGTAATTGTGGCATAGGTGTTGTAACTAAACAACAATAGGAAAACGGAAAAACCGCAAAGACCAGGGGAGAGGAGAAAACCATGAAAAAGAACCGGCGCTTGTTTACCGTTCCGGCGACGGCCGCAAGGCTGCTGTTGCTGCTGACACTGACGGCTTTTCTGGCAGCCTGCGCAGGGCCGGGCACCGCGATCCGGGTGGTCGACCCCATCAGGGCCGCCAACCAGCTGAAAGCGCAAGAAGATTACACCTACTGGTACGACGGGCAGGAGGCCATGCCTTTCACCATCGTCGGGCTGAAGAAGCCCTACATCCTGGAGACCACGTTTTTCAGAACCTTCGACCCCGGCAACGGCAAGCTGCAGTCCATGGTAGACGCGCTGCATTCCGGCAAGGGGACCATCCGGCCCGTGATGCTGGAGGTGGTCGGCAAAAAGGGGAATGTGATCGGCTTCGTGTACACGTCTGAACATCAACTGACCGTCCGGCTCGGCGGAGACAAGACGGTCTACCTTGACGCCCCATACTCGCACGGGAGCCACACGGGGACCTTGACGGGCAACTGAAGCCGCATGTGCCGTACGGCCGCCGGTCTTCTGCCGGTCCACCCGGGACGGTGGCCCACCCACAGCGCGGGGACCGGGGGACCCGGTCCATGTCGGGGCGTTCGAACTGCCAGAGGAGGACATCATGGCCATCGACCACGGCATCATAGAACGCGTCGAAAACGGCTGGGCCTGGGTCAGAACCACACGCAGCGGCGCCTGCGCCAGTTGCGACCACAAGGACCACTGCCAGATGGTCGAAGGAAGCGATCACATGATCGTC
>JAMOVG010000255.1 GCA_027061725.1 Desulfobacteraceae bacterium | reverse complement strand
GTTCCTGTTTAACCTTGCTTTCCACCTCGGCGGCGATGCGCCGCAGGGTGTAGTGGTCGGCGCTTTCGCTCCAGAAAGTCAGCGCAAGGATGGGAACGTCATCGATGTAGCGCGGCTTTATCAGGGGCGGAGAGGCCGCCCAGGGAATGCGGTCGTAGTTGGAGGAGAGCTTGGACTGCAGCCGGACAATGGACTCTTCCTCATCTTCCCCCACGTAGAAGCGCACGACGGCCAGGCACATACCCGGGCTGCTGGTGGAATACACGTACTCCACCCCTGGAATCTCCCACAGCAGCTTCTCCATGGGGCGGGTGATGCGCTGCTCGACTTCCTTGGCGGTGGCCCCCGGCATGCGCACAAACACATCGATCATGGGGACGATGATCTGGGGTTCCTCTTCGCGGGGCAGCGCGATGATGGCCGCCACCCCCAGCAGGATCGAGGCAACGATGATCAGCGGTGTGAGCTTCGACTGGATGAAAAAATGGGCGATTTTCCCGGCCGGGCCCTCGTGCTGTATCATGACTGGACCTCCACTTTAGCCCCGTCTTCCAGCTTTTCAGGCGGCTTGACCACGTAGCGGTCACCGGTCTTGAGCCCGGAGACGATCTCCACGCGCTCTCCCAGCGTCCGTCCGGTGCGCACCAGGCGGAAGCGCGCAATCTGCTTGTCGTCCACCAGGTAGAATCCCGTCAACTGACCGTACTTGATCAGGGCCGTGCGGGGCAGTGTGAGCAGGCCGGCCTCTCCCACCGGTATGTCCACACGGGCGAACAGACCCGACTTGATGTGCTTTTCGGGCGGAAGGGTGATCTTGGCGGTGAAGGTGCGTGTGGCCTGGTCGGCCGCCGGAGAGATGGTCCGGACCTTTCCGGTGAGGCCGGTCAAACCCAGCGAGGGGATGTGGACGGCCAGCTGCTGGCCCACCCGGACCTGCCGTCCGTATTCCTCCGGAACGGCCACACGAACTTCGAAGTCACCGATTTTTTCCAGTTTCACGAAGGGCGTGCCCGGCGCGGCCAGGTCGCCCACGTCGACCATCTTGGCCGCCACGATACCGTCATAAGGCGCTCGCACGGTCACGTCCCGGTTGCGGGCCTGGGCCGCCGCCAGGCCGGCCTCGGCCTGCTGGATGCGGAAGCGGGCCGCCTTGACCATGGCCGCGGCCTGGCTGAGGGCAGAGGTGGCCTGGCGGTAGCGGGCCGCCACCTCGTCGAACTCCTGCTTGCTGACCGAGTCTTCCTTCATCAGCTGCTGATAGCGCTTGTAGGTGGTGCTGGCCAGCGAGGCACCGGCTTTTGCCGCCTCGTAAGCGGAGCGGGCGGCATCCAGGCCGCGTCGGGCTTCTTCCACAGCAGCCTGGGCCTGGTGCAGGCCGGCCACCACCTGCTCGTCGTCGATGGTCACCAGGATGTCGCCCGTCTTGACGATGTCCCCCACGCGGACCTTCACGGACGTCACCGTTCCCATCAGCTTGCTGGAGAGGGTGCTGGCGGTTCGGGCCTCCACAGTGCCCACGGCCCGGTAGATAAACGGGTGCTGGGCAATGTCGGCCAACGCCACCTTGGCCTTGACGGTTGTCTTGGACTGGCCGTCCGTTGTGCCGGGTTCGATCTTTTGGCCGCAGCCGGCCGCCAGAAGACTGATGCCGATGATCAACGCTGCTGTCGATAGTTTTATTCGCATTCGCTGACTCCGCTTGGACGCTGTGAACAACCTACCGGCGGCATGCCGGCAGTTGGTCGGGGTTTTCAACTTCGGGTTTCCGGTCTGCGATCGGTCATGGCTTGTGGTCAACGGGTGTTTTCATCAATGGTTCCCGCGGCCAGCGCCAGTTTGGTGGACGATACCTTGTAGTCGTGCAGGCGGCGGAAAAGGTGGGTGCGCGCCTGCTGCAGCGCCACCTCGGAATCCAGCAGATCCACCATGGTGACGAGGCCGTTTTTGTAGCGGTTCTTGACGATGCGCAGCCCTTCTTCGGCCTGGGAAACCGCGATGCGCGCCACCCCGATGGCCTGCCAACTGCTGCGGGACTCCAGGAAAGCCTGGCGCGTCTGGACCCTAATACCCAGTTCCATGTCCCGCAGCTGTGCCTCGACGGCCTTCAGGAGCGCCTTGGCTTCCCGGGCACGGGCCGACAGCCGGTTTCCCGAGTAGAGATTGAGGTTGAGCTCGGCGCCCACCGTGTAGTTGTCATGGCTGCCGTCAAACTTTTCACTGTTGATTTCGTAGTTGCCCATCAGGTGCAGGGATGGCAGGTGCGCGGCGCGGGCCTTCTTGAACTCCTGGGTAGCGATGTCCCTGCGGTAGCGGAGCTGCTTGAGATCCAGTCGTTTTTCCAGAGCGGTCTGAATCCAGGAGTCCAGCGTGCCCCGGGGCTCGCTAACCCGGTCCAGCACGCTGACCGGTTCGTGCCGTTGGGTGACGGCTACGCCCATGGCTGCGTTGAGGCCTGCCTGGGCCACGGCCACGGCGCTTTCGGCCTGCAGCCGCTGCTGTTCAAGATTGCCGATGCGCACCTGGGCGCGCAGCAGATCGCTTTTCACGAAGAATCCGGTCTTGTACCGCGATTCCACCATCTTGAGATTGGCGCGCGCCGATTTGAGGGCCTGCTCCACCACGGCCAGGTTTTTCATGGCCAGCAGCAGGCCCGTGTAACGGATAATGGCCTGGGCCGTGACCTGCTGGCGGGTGCGTTCCAGGCCGAATCCGGCGATCTTGGACCCCAGCTTGGCCTGCTTGTGCCCATACCAACTTTGCCCGCTGTCGAAAAGGGGCCAGACCACCGAGAACACGCTGGCGAAATTGTTGATGCTGTCCGGGTCGTTGAGCAAATCGGGATTAAAGTCTTGCTGGGTGATGACCCCCTGGTTCAATTTGGTGCCGAAGGCCCACATGGGGTTGGTGGTGTTGCTGTAGCGTTCCTTGAAGGAAATCTGCGGCAGAAACCCGGAACGTGCCTGGGTGATGCGCTCCTGGGAAGCGTCCAGCTGGGAGCGGGCGGCCTGGATCTTGGGGTTGTGCGCCAAGGCCGTGGCAATAGCCTCTTGCAGCGTGAGCGGGGTCGCCGGGCCTTCCGCGCTCCGGGCGGCGACCGATGCGGCCAGCACAACGGCCAGTGCCGTGACGGCAACAACACGTGGGATCATCGCGGTTCTCTCCTAAAATAAGAGATGACGGGCACCATAAAGAAAAGAGGCGTTGCCCTCCTGAATGCGCCTCACCGATTGTGACATACTATAAGTAGAGGGCTCCAATCTGTCAACATATTCCTTCTGTCATATTATCAAGATGTTAAGGGCTCGCTAATTTCCGCTCGAACCGGCCCAAAATCGTTCCGGCAATCCCATGCGGCACGCGTGGCATTTGCCTGGCGTGATGCGGGCACCGGTTGCCGGGATTCTCTCCCCTCTGACGCCGGAGGCGCTTGCGGCACGCTCAGTGGCGTATTATAGTATTGGAGCCCCAGTTATCCGGAAAGTTACACCTGAAAAAGAACTCCGCCGCCGGCGGCATGCAGGAAGGAAAAACGTTATGAAATGGTCGGCCGATGCCGAGGATGCTATCCGCAAAGTCCCCTTTTTCGTTCGCAAGAGGGTGCGTGCGCGGGTCGAGCAGGAGGCCCGCACGGCGGGCAAAAAGGTGGTGTCACTGGCAGATATGCAGGCCACCCAGCGGCGCTACCTCTCCGGTATGAGCCGGGACGTCAAGGGCTACCGCATCGATATGTGCTTCGGCCCCAACGGATGCCCCAACCGGGCGGTGCCCGGCGACGAACTCTACCGGCGTCTGGAGGAACTGCTCCAATCTCAGGACCTGCTGGGGTTTCTCCGGCAACGGGTGCGTGGCGATCTCAAGTTTCACCACGAGTTCCGCATCTCGCTGGCGGACTGCCCCAATGCCTGCTCTCAGCCCCAAATCAAGGACGTGGGCATCCTTGGGGCCGTTGACGTTCGCCTGACCGAAGAGCCGTGCACGGCCTGCGGCGCCTGCGTGGACGTCTGCAGGGAAGGTGTCTTCGAACTGGACGGCGAGGGGCCGCCGCGGCTGGCGCTGGCGCGCTGTGTGGCCTGCGGCCAGTGCGTTAAGGCCTGCCCCACGGGGACACTGGCCGCCGACCGGACCGGTTTCCGGGTGCTGCTGGGCGGCAAGCTGGGCCGTCACCCGCGCCTGGCACGGGAACTGCCGGGGATTTACAGCGCCGACCAGGTGCTGCAGATCGTGGGTGACTGCCTGGCGTTCTACAAGGCCCACAGCCGTCGCGGGGAACGCTTTGCCGAGCTGATGACCGACGCCTTTTTCGACGACCTGACCCGGCGTTATGGCGCCGCCGGGGGCGACCCCCACTGATCTTTCGGACGGCATCCCTGCTTCCCGATGCCCGCAGCCGCGCAACACGGGGCGGGCCACTTGGGTATTTATTTGGGCCGGTAGTAGCGCCGTCCCTTGAGCCGGTCCGGCAGCAGATCCCGGCGGCTGTACTTTTCGTAGCCCTTGCCGTAGCCCAGGTCCTTCATCAGGCGGGTGGGGGCGTTGCGCAGGTTCAGCGGAATGGGCAGGTTGCCGTGGCGTTTCACGTCGGCCTGGGCCGCGCGCAGCCCCTCGTAGGCGGCGCGGTCCTTGCGGGCCGTGGCCAGGTAGACCGTGCCGTGGGCCAGGTTGATGGCGCACTCGGGGTAGCCGATGGTCTCTACGGCACGGAAGACCTCGTTGGCCACCACCAGCGCCGTGGGCTGGGCCATGCCGATGTCCTCGGAGGCAAAGATCACCATGCGGCGGGCGATGAACTTGGGGTCTTCGCCGGCCTCCACCATGCGCGCCAGGTAATACAGGGCCGCGTCGGGGTTGGAGGCGCGCATGCTCTTGATGAAGGCCGAGATGGTGTTGTAGTGCTCTTCTCCGCCCGTGTCGTAGCGCAGGTGCTTGGACTGCAGCGCGTTTTTCAGGTCTTCAAGGGAAATGGGCGCCGGCCTTTCCGGCTGCGGGGCCTTTTTTTTGCCGGACCGGCTGTAGAGCCGGGCGGCCGTTTCCAGCACGTTCAGGGCCGCGCGCGCGTCACCGTTGGCGAACTGCACCAGGAAGCGGGCGGCCGCTTCGTCCAGTTCCACCCCCAGTTCGGCCGTGCCGGCGGCGACAATGGCGGCCAGTTCGTCCTCGCTCAGTTCGTTGAGCACATACACGCGGCAGCGTGAGAGAAGGGCCGGGATGACCTCGAAGCTGGGGTTTTCAGTGGTGGCGCCGATGAGGGTCACACTGCCGTCTTCCACGTAGGGCAGCAGGAAATCCTGCTGGGCCTTGTTGAAACGGTGGATTTCGTCCAGAAAGAGGATGGTTCCGGCCTCGGCCGGTGCCTTGCGTGCGGATTCGACTACCCTGCGCACGTCAGCCTTGCCGGCCGAAACCGCCGACAGTTCGTGGAAAACCGCCCCGACCTCGGCGGCAATGACCCGCGCCAGGGTGGTTTTCCCGCTGCCCGGCGGCCCCCACAGGATCATGGAGTGCACGGCTTGGCGCTCCACGGCGCGGCGGACGGGTTTGCCTTCACCGATGAGGTGCGCCTGCCCGACGACCCCCTCCAGTCGGTGGGGCCGGATGCGGTCGGCCAGGGGGCGCCGGTCAAATGTGGGTTTCGGTGCGCTCATGGTTGTTTTATACGTGGTTGCGTTTTATCCGTCAATTGCGGTATTTTCGGTGAGCGGTGGTCCAAAAAAAACGTGCTTTTCCGGTACGCGTGATTATGGTAGGGATGAATTCGGGAGACGGCGGCAACGTCAATGTATACGCCGCGGATGAGCGGCAAACAGATGGAGGTTCTGATGAAAATTCTGGTCGGTTACGATGGTTCCAATTCGGCCCGCGAGGCGCTGCACCTGGCCGTTAAACATGCCAAGGCTTTTGGTGCCGACGTCGAAGTGGTGACCTCGATGCTTAAGGGCGGTGAGGGGCAGCGCGAAGAAATCCAGGATGCCGAGGGCGGGCTGGCCTATGCCGAGGAGCTTTTCAAGGAAAAAGGCCTCGCCTGCAACACGCACTTGCTGATCCGCGGCCTTTCCCCGGGCGAGGACATCGTGCAGTTCGCCGAGGAAAAAAAGGTAGACGAGATCATCATGGGCGTCAAGCGTCGTTCCAAGGTGAGCAAGATTCTCATGGGCTCAACGGCGCAGTACGTGATCCTGAAAGCCCCCTGCCCCGTGGTGACTGTCAAGTAGCCTCCCGGAACGGACACTTTCTGCAGACATGAAAAAGGCCGAAACAGAATTTCTGTTTCGGCCCTCCCGGATTTTCTATAAAAACATTCGACACTGCATGGCCGCCAACAATTTGCGCCTGTGTGCCGTTGTCCCTCTGCGCCTCGTCCTCAAATCCCCAGGTACGCCTCCTTGACGTGGTCGTCGGCCATCAACTCTTCACCGGTTCCGGTCAGGGTGATGCGACCGTTTTCCAGCACGTAGGCCCGGTGGCACATGGCCAGCGTCTTGGTGACGTTCTGCTCGACCAGCAGCACCGTGACGCCCTCCTCGTTGATTTTGCGCACCAGGTTGAAGATGTCCTGCACCAGCAGCGGCGACAGGCCCAGTGACGGTTCGTCGAACATCATCAGGCGCGGCAGGGACATCACGCCGCGGCCCACGGCCACCATCTGCTGTTCGCCCCCCGAGAGCGTGCCGGCCAGCTGTTTGCGCCGCTCCTTGAGCCGTGGAAACAGGGAGTAGGTGTACGCCAGGGTCTGCTGCCGCTTGCGCTTGGCCTCGCCGTAGAGCGACCCCATGATGAGGTTCTCCTCGACGGTCATGTCCGGAAACAGCCGCCGGCCCTCGGGAACGTGCACCACCCCGTGTTCGATGATCTTGTTGGGCGGCAGCTGGTCCAGGCGCACCCCCTCGAACTCGATGGTGCCGCTCATGGGTTTGAGCAGGGAGGAGATGGTGCGCAGGGTCGTGGACTTTCCGGCGCCGTTGGCGCCCACCAGCACCAGTATCTCGCCCTCCCGGACCTCGAAGCTCACGTCCCAGAGCACCTGCAGGTCCCCGTAAGCCACGTTGATGGAATTGACCTTAAGCATTTTCTTCTCCCAGGTATGCCTCGATGACCGCCTTGTTGTTGGCCACTTCCTCGGGGGTGCCCTCGGCGATGGTCTGGCCGAAACTGATGGCGTGGATACGGTCCGATATGGACATGATGACCTTCATGATGTGCTCGACCACCAGGATGGCGGTGCCGCTCTGCTTGATCTTGCGGATCAGCTCGATGGCCTCGTCGAGTTCCGAAGGGTTCAGGCCGGCGGCGGTTTCGTCCAGCAGCAGCAGCTTGGGCTGCGTGGCCAGGGCGCGGGCGATTTCCAGGCGCTTGCGGCCGCCGATGGGCAGGCTGCGCGCCAGCTTGTCCTTTTCCGAGATCAGGTTGCAGAACGCCAGCACCTGTTCGGCCTGCGCCTGGGCCTCGGCGATGGTCTTGACGCGGCAGAAGGACGACGCGGTGACGTTGTCCATCACCGTCATGCGCGCCAGGGGTTTGACCACCTGGAAGGTGCGGCCGATGCCCAGCTTGCAGATCTGCCAGGTTTTCATGCCCTTGATGCTCTGGCCCATGAAACGGATGTCGCCCGAGGTGATGGGGAAAAACTGGTTGATGCAGTTGAAAATCGTGGTCTTGCCGGCGCCGTTGGGGCCGATCAGGCTGACGATTTCCCCCTCGTTGACCTCGAAACTGACATTGTTTACCGCCGTGAGCCCCCGGAAGGACTTGGTCAGGTTTTGAATCTCCAGTAGTGCCATGCCTATCCTCTCGAATGTGCCGTCAGGCAGCCGGCTTAACCCGGAACACGTAGCGTTTGATTTTCTGCCAGTCGCCCACCACGCCGTTGGGCAGGTACATGATGACGAAGATTACCAGCAGGCCGAAAGCCAGCGCGTGGGCCTGGCTGATCCATTCGGGCGCA
>JAMOVG010000254.1 GCA_027061725.1 Desulfobacteraceae bacterium | reverse complement strand
CTGGGCCGTTTTCCCGCCCGGAACATAGGTGGTGGCCCTTGCAAAATCCCCGGTCAGCCGGTCTACTTCCGCGCGGCTCATGCCGCTGGCGATGCCGGTCAGGCCCAGGGTGACCTGGCCGGGGTAACTCAGCATGCCGGTCCCCAGGCTGGCGGCGGTTTCAAGGGCGGTGCGGGTCGGGTCCGGCTGCCCGGCCCCGGCATAGGCCGCCGTCGGATCCAGCCCGGCCATGGGTGATGCCGAAAGGGCGGCGCCGTCGTCTTCGTGGGGCATGCCGGACTGCAGCGGCTCACCATCCGGGGCCTGCAGCTTCACCTGCTCACCGGCAGGAGTTTCCAGGTAGACGTCGCGGCTGAAAAAATCCCGCACGGCGCTGCCCAGCCGGTCCAGCAGGCCGGGGGGCTTTTGCGGATGCGATGGCTGTTTCAGCGCCGGGTCGTAGCGGTCCAGCCAGTGGCCACCGATGGGGCCCTCGGCCGGCGATGCCGCATCGCCGCTATCGTATCTGTCCAGCCAGTCGGCCATGGGTTATTCCAGCTCCGGGAACAGGTCCGCGGCCACGCGGTCGGCTTCCTCGCGCGTGATGGCGCCGGCCTGCAGCAACTTTCCCAGAAAATCCGGCGTAATCCCGACGTCTCTGGGATCGCCGCCTTCCTTCTTGATCTGCCGTGCGATGCCGATGGCGGCCGCCAGGTTCTGGCGCGCCACCTGTTCGCTCTGGGGGTCGTTTTCGGTGTAGATGTTCTGCTTGGCCATCAGCGAGCTGTATCGCCCCAGAAACGTGCCCGCCAGCGAGCGCAACGCCTTGAGCCGCGGGTTTTCTTTCTGCCCCGACTCCTTTTTGGCAGGCTTGGACGCCACCGGCTTTCCGCCCTCGTAGCGGGTTTGCCCCGGGCCGAGGGTAAACCCGGATGGCGCCGGGGCGCGCTGCACCACCAGCCGCCCCTGGGCATCGTAGCGGGCCGCGCCAGGAGAAAGCGTAAAAGGCTTCTGCTCGGCCGGCCTCTGGGCCACAATCCTTCCCTGGTTGTCGTAGCGGGCGGCGCCCGGCGACAGGGTAAAGCCCGTTGCCGGCACGCTGGCCACGGGCTTTCCGTTCTCGTAGCGCGTCTGGCCCGGCGAGAGCGTAAAGGGCTGCGGCGCAAGCGCCTTTTCCAGCGCCGTGCGGGCCTTCAGGTAGGCGGTGTGGGCGTCCAGGCGGCCGGTGCGAAAGTCCTCGAAGCCCTTGACCAGCGCCATGAACTCGCTCAGCTCCGGCAGGCTCAGGCGGTTTTCGGCGGCAAAGCGCTGCAGCCCCTCGGGCGAGGGGTCGTAGCTTCTGAAAAACTTGCGGCCCAGGTCCTCGAAGCGCATGCCCTGGAGAACGCCCAGGATGCGGTTCAGTCCCTGTTCCTCCTGAACCGCGCGGGTGCGCTCCTGGGCCACCAATGCAGGCAAAATACCCATGACGTATCTCCTAAATGGCCACCACCCGGCCACCCGGACCGATCAGCGGCTGCCCGTTGTAGTGGTCGGCGTACGGGTTTGCCGTCGTCTCAGAAGCACTGTCGGGCAGCACGCCGCGGATCCCGCGGTAGAGCGCAACGCCCTTTCCCAGCGTGTCCAGCAGCCCCGGGTTCGTGGTCAGCGTGCCGCTTTCCCCGGGGATGCCGTAGCGCATGCGCTCGAGCTGCAGGGCCAGGTCGTGCAGCAGGTTGGTCTCGTACTGGTCGGCGGCAAACTGCTGGCCCGCGTTTTCGCTAAGCGCGCCGAGCAGCGAAATGTTGCGTCGTGGCACCACCGGCACGGTCTGTCCGCCGATGTTGATGGCATAGGCCGGCCGCCCCAGGCTTTGGGACAGCCCGGCCAGCGTGGATTCCATCTGCTGGCTGCTGCGGCGGATGTCGCCGGACTGCAGCCGCTTCATGTACTCGCCCCAGATGTTTTCGCCCTCGACGGTCCGCGGCGCGGGCGTCAGGCTGGACGATCCCGACGATCCGCCGCCGTGACGGCTCATGGCCGCGCTGGCCAGGCTGCCCGCGGCCGCGATG
>JAMOVG010000253.1 GCA_027061725.1 Desulfobacteraceae bacterium | reverse complement strand
GACTGGCCACGTAACCCGCGGCTACCTTGGCATCATGATCCAGAACCTGACGCCGGAGCTGGCCAAATCCTTTGGGCTCAAGGACAGCCAGGGCGTGCTGGTGGCCGATGTCACCAAAGACTCCCCGGCCGAAAAGGCCGGTCTCAAACAGGGCGACGTAATCGTCGAGTTCGCCGGACAGCCGGTCAAAAAAGTGGGGCCTTTCCGCAACCGGGTGGCCCTCACCAAGCCCGGGTCGAAACAGACCATCGTGGTGCTGCGAGACGGCAAGCGCAAAGAGCTGACCGTGACCATCGGCAAGCTGCCTGACAAGGGCAGCCGCACCGCGGCCAGTGGCGGACCGGCGGCGGAGAAGCTCGACAAGCTGGGCCTGACGGTACAGGAAATGACTCCCAAACTGGCCGAACAGTTCGGCTACAAGGGCAAGAGCGGCGTGCTGGTTTCCGAGGTGCAGCCGGATTCGCCGGCAGCCAACGCGGGCATCCGCCGCGGCATGCTCATCGAGGAGGTCAACCGCAAGCCGGTCAAATCCGTGGATGAGTTCGAGCGCATCATCGCCAAGGCCCAGAAGGGCGGAACCATCCTGCTGCTGGTCAGGGACGGTGAGTATTCCCACTACGTCGCCCTGAGCCTGGATTAACCTGCAATGCGATGCGATGGCGGCCCCACCGGCCGCCATCGTTTTTCCCTCTCACTGCCCCGGCGGGGGCCTGCAACACGGCCCCCTTACGGGGCTTTCTCTCGTCCGTCCGGGCGCTGCGCCGTGCTGCGGGCGTCGCCTTATCTCCTCTGCCGCGGAGCGGTATTGAAACCCTCGGGTTTGAGTATGTACCCCACGCCCTGCACCGTCACGATGCAGCGCGGCGTGTCCGGATCGGGCTCCAGCTTGGCCCGCAGGTGCTGGATGTGCACGTCGATGGTGCGGCTCCACTTGTAAAGGCGGTTGTCGGGCCACAGGGTGCGCCGGATGGTCTCGCGGTCCAGGACCCGGCCGGCGTGGCGCACCAGCAGCTGCAGCAGGTCGAACTCCTTCTTGGTCAGGGGCACCTCGCGGCCGTTGAGGCGCGCCTGGCGGGCGGCCGCGTCCAGTTTGAGCACCCCGGCCTCCATCACCGTGGGCGGCTCGGCCTCGAACCCGCCGGCACGGCGCAACCGGGCCTTGATGCGGGCCGCCAGCTCCAGGTAGTCGAAAGGCTTGACCATATAGTCGTCGGCCCCGCACTCCAACCCCAGCACCTTGTCCGAAACCGCGTCCTTTGCCGTCAGCAGAATGATGGGCACCTGCGATTCGGCCCGCACGGTGCGGCAAATCTGCAGGCCGTCCAGGTCCGGCAGCATGAGGTCGAGTACGATCAGGTCGACGCGCCGGGCGCCGAAGATGTCCAGCGCCTCGCGGCCATCGCGCGCGCAGAAGATGCGGTAGCCGTCGAGTTTGAGATTGTCCTCCAGGATCATCAGGATGTCGGGGTCGTCGTCGACGATCAGGATGGTGGTAGCCGAGGGCTCAAGCTTTTTCTGCATCTCTCTCCTGTTCCCGGTCTTGGCGTGTCTTGGGAAGCGTGAACACGAAACAGCTGCCGGCCCCGGGGCTGCTCTCCACCCAGATCCTGCCCCCGTGGGCCGCCACCAGCGCCCTGCAGATGGCCAGCCCGATTCCCGACGACCCCTTGAAGAGTCCGTCCGGGGCTTTGCGCCCGGGAACCTGGAAGAACTTGTCGAACACCGCCCGGTGATATTGCGGTGCGATGCCCGGCCCCTGGTCCTTGACGAAAACGCGCACGTGCTCCCGGTCGTCGCGCAACCCCACCACGATTTCCCCGCCGCCGGGCGAAAACTTGATGGCGTTGGCCAGCAGGTTGGAGAGCACCTGGTAGATGCGGTGCCGGTCCACCGGCGCCGCACAGGACCTGCTGGACTGCAGGTGGATATCGATGCGCTTTTTCTCGGCCTCCGGCTGGCGGGCGGCGATGACCTCCCCGACCAGTTCGGCCAGATCGGTGTCCCGCCGATCCAACTCCAGACGCCCGGCCTCGATGCGCGAGTAGTCCAGGAAATCAACGATGGTGCGGATCAGGTAATCGGTGTTCTTCTGGATGATGTTGACGTAAACGGGTTCGGTGCAGGAGGCCTTGCGCGCCAGGATATCGGCGGCGCCCTTGATGGAGGTCAGGGGCGTACGCAGTTCGTGGGAGATCTCGCTGAAAAAGTCGATGCGCGCGGCGTTCAGGGCCCGCAGTTCGCGGTTGGCCTGCGCCAGCTCCCGGTTGGTGCGCGACAGGTCGCAGGTGGCCTCGGCAATCTTGTTTTCCAGCTCCTGGTGGTAGGACTTGAGCTTGCGGTCCATCTGGTGGCAGAGCCCTGCAAACTCTTTGAGTTCGTCGCCGCGCGCGCTGTCGTCATCGCAAAAAGCCTCGTCGCGCATGCGCGCCGTAAGGTCCTTGATGCGGTGGATGGGGTTAAAGATCATCTTGCGGGCGAAAAGAAACAGCACGGCCACGATCCCGGCGGCCATGGCCGACATGGTGAGCAGCAGGATCATGCGCTCGCGCCGGATGGAGCGGTAGGCCGACTCGAAGGGGATCAGCACGCTGATGCAGCCGCCCACGCCGCCGAGGCGGAAGCCGGGATCCTGGTGGCAGGACAGGCAGCTCTTGCGCACCTCCAGCGGAGCGGCATAGCGGAAGACATGTTCGCCGTTTTCCACCTCGATGCTTTTGATAGGCTCTACGCGCCCCTGCCGGAACAGCGCCAGGGCCCGCTGCTCGAAAGCGTCGGGGGCGCGGTTTCCGTTGCGCCGGCCGGCGCTGGTGATGTTGAAGCTGTACATCTGGCTGCCGGCGGCCAGGCTGGAAAGCCGCCGGGTGAGCCCGGCGGGGGTGATGCGGGTGTAGGCGCAGCCGGTCACGGTCTTGATCTGACGCAGGCGCCGGCCGCCGGTGTGGGCCGGCTCCCCGGCCACCAGCACGTACCCGTGATCGGAAACCCACTGGCGCGTGAGAACGATCTGGCGGTACAGGATAAGGGCCTGCTTCTCCACCTGCGCGATGATCAGCTGGGTGTGCCTTGCGGAGATCCAGAAGAACAGGCCTCCGAACACGACGACCATCACCACCGTCGTGATGACGACGTATTTCAAGGAAATGCGATAGCGGATGCGTGAAAACACCGGGCGAACGTCCCCGTGATGAGAGTGCGGTGAGCGATTCGAGCCGGTCGGCAGGATACCAAATTTCCTACGGCCGATCAACACCCAAAATTTTACAAATTCTTTACATGCTTTTACCCGTTTTTTACCCGTGATTTTGGTATTAAAATAGCAGCTATTTGGCATCCGTCCGCCACCCCGTCACCGCGGGACCGATACCACCGGCGGGTCGGCACAAGCTTCCGGGGCCTTCTCAGACAACACGGGTCCGTTTCTTTCGAATTCAGGTTAGGCATCAGGAGGTAACGCGATGGCGTCTGTCAAGACGACCAAGAAGTCCGGCAGTCGAAAGGGATGGTGGTTCGGTCTGATCATCGGTGCGATTCTGACCATCATGATGGTGCTGGCCTCCGGTTTCATGATCGAAACGACCAACACGGACACCTTCTGCGCCAGTTGCCACATCATGGTCCCCTTCCGCACGGCCTGGACCAAGGCCGTGCACGGCGGACACAACCCCCAGGGATTCGCCGCCCAGTGCGTGGACTGCCACCTGCCCCACGGCGACTTCTTCCAGTTCCTGATCACCAAGGCCGTCACCGGCACCGGGGATGTCATTCAAAATTTTTACATCGACCCCAAGACCTTCGACTGGGCCGGCAACGCCGAAAAAAACCGCCGCAAGTTCACCTTCGACAGCGCCTGCCGCAAGTGCCACCACGTGCTGGTGCCGCCGGGCATGCCGCGCGGCGGTTTCCTGGCCCACCGCGCCTATCTGCGCGGCGAAATCACCCAGCACTGTACCGACTGCCACCCCCACGTGGGGCATAAAAACATGATCGAAGAGGCCAATGCGTTTTTCGGGATCAAAAACAAAACATAACCATATTTTTTATCAGCAATGCAGTTCTTCACAGAAAGGAGGCGTGCAATGAAGTTTTCGCCAGCCAGATTGGGTATCTTGTGCATGGTCCTGCTCCTGACGGCAGCAGTGGCCAACGGGTGGGCACAGGAGACTCAGCCTTTGAAAAGCATGGCCAAGGAACTGGTGATCAAGAGAGGCTTTACCCCCGAAGCGCTGCAATGCATCGAGTGCCACTCCAAGAAGACACCCGGCATCGTGGCGGGCTGGAAGGACGGCCGCATGAGCCACGCCGGCATCTCCTGCTACGACTGCCACGTGGTGGACAAGAGCTCCCCCATGGCCAGCCAGTGCGAGGGCCTCAAGGGCGGCAGCACCTTCATCTCCCCCATGGTGTCGTCCAAGACCTGCTCGCGCTGCCATCCCACCGAGGTGGACCAGTTCTTGAAAAGCGGGCACGCCAAACTGGCCTCCAAGGCCGTTATGGATCCCTCCAAGGCCGGCGGCAAGCTGGTCAAGCTGCAGTTCTACTACGAGGGTTTCGCAAAGTTCGACGGCACCAAGCTGTCCTATAACCTGGGCACACCCAAGGGCATCAAGCCGTTCATGCTGGCGCCCCGGACCTCGGGCTGCCAGATGTGCCACGGCACCACGGTGGAACTCGGCCCGGACAACAAGCCCATCAACAACAGCTGGCCCGGGGGTGTGGGCACACGCTACCCGGACGGCTCGGTGGGCACGTGCACGGTGTGCCACGAGCGCCACACTTTCTCCATCGCCGACGCGCGCAAGCCCGAAGCCTGCGGCGCCTGCCACCTGGGGCCGGACCACCCCAACATCGAAATCTACATGGAGAGCAAGCACGGGCAGCTCTACCTGGTCAAGGGCGAGGAGTGGAAGTACGACAGCCCGCCCGGCGCCTGGGAACCCGGCGACTACCTGGCGCCCACCTGCGCCACCTGCCACATGAGCGGCATCGGCGACCTGCATACCACCCACAACGTGCAGGAGCGCCTGAAGTGGGACCTGATGCACAAGAAGAGCGTGGTGCGCAGCGGCGAGCGCGGCAACGGCGAAAAGGGCGGACCGCTCATGCGCCAGGTGTGCGCCAACTGCCACAGCACGACGCACGTAAAGGCTCAGGAAAAGACGCTGGAAATGGCGGTCAACCTGTACAATACATACTGGGACGGCGCCTCCAAGATGCACAAGGAGCTGGCCGACAAGGGCCTGCTGGGCAAGGATCCCTGGAACGACGGCTTCCAGGAACTGGAGTACTACCTGTGGCATCATACCGGGCGCCGCGCGCGCCAGGGTGCCGCTATGAACGCTCCGGATTACGCGCACTGGCACGGTTTCTTCCAGGTCTTCCAGGTCTACCAGGATATGGTCAATATCTATAAGCAACGCCTCAAGACCGGAAAGATCGAGGAAGTCAGCACCGTGGTCAGCTCGGCTCCCTATTAGGCCGAAACCCGCACTACCGATCCCCCGGGGGCCGTGGAACTCTCCGGGGGAGACGGAACCGCAAAGTCAAAACCCGGATACGCTACCCCCTGCCGTCCACCCGGCTGCAGGGGGTTTCTTTTCAGGAGACTACGCCATGACGAGCAAACCGCCCGGTGCCGGCAGGAGCAGCTTCGAACTCATCGACCACGACCGGCTGTTCCGGCGCCTCGATCTCAGGGAGGGGCTGACGTTCCTCGACGTGGCCAGCGGCCGCGGCACCTACTCCCTGGCCGCGGCCGAAATCGTCGGGCCGACCGGTCGTGTGCTGGCGGTGGACCTTTGGCAGGAGGGCATCACGGAACTTGAACAGATGGCGGAAAAACAGCGACTGGCCAACATTGAAACGGCTGTCAGCGACATCCGTGAAAAAATTCCCTTCCCGGACAACGCCGCCGACGTCGCCCTGATGGCCACCACCCTGCACGACTTCATCCACGATGACCGTCAGGATACGCTGTTGCGCGAAGTGGCCCGCATCCTGAAACCCGGCGGCCGCCTAGCCGTGGTGGATTTCTTCGAACATCTGGACGGCCCGCCCGGGCCACCTCGCCATATTCGCATCTCCGCCCAGAAGGTGAAAGAAATCCTCGCACCCCATGGGTTTCGATGCCTGGGTGTGGAAGATATCGGCCCGTACAACTACCTGGCTCTTTTCCGAGCGCCGGGCAAATCCCAAAATCGATAATCGCAGGCGATTCCTGGGCAGAGCGGTTAATTGATTGTCCACCTCAAAAAAAGGACAATGAAACCGTCTCTCGACCCAACAGCGTACCCATTTGTTGCTGCTTCTGGACAAATGACGATTCCGCCATCTGCCGCCCGCACATGCATTTGGTTTCAGCCTGGAGAGCAAGCACGGTCCGCTCTATCCGGTGAGGGGAATGGCTTTGTCCGGCGGCATGTCGACAGTATCGGCCCATGAAACGACGTAGCGCTTTTCAGGATCGATGCAGCACTTCTCTGGCAGCGTGCATACCGGAAACGATGGCACTGTCGATGATAGGGATGCCCTCGCACTCATGGCCGGCAAAGAAAATCGCGCCCAGCGGTCTTTTTATTGCGCGGCGCCGCTCCGAAAAAATGCTGCCGCTGGTCGGTACAAGCATGGGATGCCCCCAACGGTAAAGATCGAACTGCGTCACTGTATCCCAGACCGTCGGGACCACCGCTTCCAGTTCCCTGAGAATCCGGTTTTCGTAGTGGCCCAGAGGCTCCTCGAGGAGTTCCTGGCGGGCATTCGGGCCTGTCAAGGGTGCATAGACAGTCAGGATATTGGGTCGCGACAGGGGTGCACTGGCGGGATCGGCCAAGCCGGCCCAATCCGCCAGGACAACGTCTGAGATGAGTCCGTCCCCGTGGATCTGGCTGATCCAGACCAACTCCCGGGGAGTCTCGGTCACATGCACATTGGCCACAACATAGGCGGCGTACTGCAGGTGCGCAACCGCATTTTTCTTCTCGGCCGTCATGTCGGGTAGCAGATGCGGCGCCATGAACATCGGTGCCGCAAAAATCGCGGCGCCGGCATGGATCGTTGCCGGCCGGCCGCGAATCAGACAGGCAACATCCACCCCGCCTCGGCGGTTCACCACCCGAGTGACAAAGGCGTTGTTAATTATCCCTTTGCCGCCGATCAGCTCCTGCAGCTTAATGGCAATATGGGCGTTGCCGCCGGGTCTGCTGATGACGCCCTCCCCGTCGGCGGGAGAGATGTCGGCACTGATGTTGCACAGGGCGGCAAACGCCGACACCCGGTCATGGGAGGCTCCCAGTTCAGAGGCGATCAGCGGCTCGAAAAAGGCGGCTACCGCCGGGTGCCATCCCTTAGCGGCCACATACTCCGCAAAGGTCAAGGTGTCCAGCCATCGCACCGCCGCATCGCTCGAGGTTCTGGTGTCGATGGGAAAATCAAAGGCGGCCCGCCCGTCGGTGCCTACGTAATCATACCAGGTGACCATGTCGTCGGCAAAGGCCTGCAAATCCGACTTGATGCGCGCCGAGAAGGGCAGGCGCGCAATACCGCCGTCCGCAAAAGGATTCGGATACCAGCGGCCACGGATGAAATGGGCATCATAGGGCGGCTTGACGACAAAGCGTTCGTCCACCTGCGGATACCCGTCATCACCGATGGCGGTCACCACCCCCAGATCGGTGTAGAAAGCGATAAGGTCATCGTTATAGGGAAAGTCGGTAAAAGCCGAAGCCATGGCGGCGGGGACCGCCGAAGAGCGGTCCATGCGGCACTGTCCGCCGACATCGGCGTCCTTTTCCAGCAGCAGCACATCCACACCCTGCTTTTTCAGCATCCGGGCGGCGGTCAGCCCTGCCAAGCCGCCGCCGATGACAACAACGTCGCAGGTGCGCCGTGCGCCGGGGGAAAAATCCCAGGTCTCCCCCGACAGGAAGCGATGGCAGAGGGCAAAATCGTCTCCTCCATCCCGGGAGGTGTATGAACCGGCAGGATTGCCGCCATGGCCCCTGGCAGCGCGGCGGCAGCCCGCGACCA
>JAMOVG010000252.1 GCA_027061725.1 Desulfobacteraceae bacterium | reverse complement strand
GGCGGTCTACGAAATCATTCGGCAGCGCATCGGTGGGTTGCACGTGTACGCGCACTCCAATGGCCAGGGCGTGGACGAGCTCATTGGAGCCGGCTGCGTCCAGCGCCTGGAGATCGCCTACGGCGGTACCGGCCGCTTCGCGCCCACCTGCATTTGTTTCAAACGGGCCATACAGCAGGGGGCCATCACGGTGGAGGATTACTCCAACTATCAGATGACCCTGCGCTTCATGGCCGGTGCCATGGGGGTGCCCTTCCTGCCCACACGTTCGTCGCTGGGAAGCGACATTGCGGCAAAGTGGGGTTTTCCAGAAGCGTTGCGCACGGCCGACGAACGCCTGCCGGACCGCAAACTGGTGGTGCTGGACAACCCCTTTGGCGACTGGGCCGATACCAAACGGGTGGTGCTGGTGCCGGCCATCAACCCTGATGTCACCATCGTCCACGTCCAGCAGGCCGACGCCCAGGGCACGGCGCGCATCGCTGGCCTGACCTTTGCCGATATAGAGCAGGTCAAGGCCGCGCGCCATGTGATCGTCACCTGTGAGCAGCTCGTGCCTGCCGAAAAGCTGCGAGAAAATCCCGACATGAACCAGCTGCCCTTCTTCTGTGTGGATGCCGTAGTGCACGTGCCCATGGGGGCCTACCCGACGGCCTGCTACCGCCACTACGACTACGATCCGGTCTACCTCAACGACTACCGCGGCTGGGCTGGCGACGAGAGCCGGTTTCGGAAGTACCTGGAGCGCTTCGTCTACGGCGTCCAGGACCACCGCGCGTTTGTGGACTTGGCGCTGGGCGACCGCAAGGCGGCCATCGCTGCCGATGCGCGCACCGGTTACGCGGTGGGGTTGGATAGAAGGTAGGGGGGAGCACGCCGCGCCAGCCGCGTTTCGGATGCACAATGTCGCTTTGCCCGAAACGCGGCTGGCGCTCCTTATGGTTGTGCATGGTGGAATTTCTTAAACACTGCTGAATGGAAAGACATCATGAGTGATCGCTACACCCTGCGCGAGATGATGGCCATCACGGCCGCCCGGCAGATCCGGGACGGCGACATCATGTTCTGCGGCACCGGGATCTCCATGCTGGCGGCCATGGCGGCCAAAAACATCAACGCCCCCAACAGCGTGATCTTTTTCGAAACCGGCGCCATCGACTCCAGGCTCGAGGAGGTGCCCATGGCCGTGGGCGACTCGCGCGTGATGTTCTGGACAGCGGTCAACGGCAGTCTGGCCGACGCCTTCGCCACCATGCAGAACCGCTTCACCGGGCCGCGTGTGGTGGGCATCCTGGGGGCCGCCCAGATCGACCGTTACGGCAACCTGAACTCGACCGTCATCGGCGATTACGAACACCCCCGGGTGCGCTTCTCGGGGAGCGGCGGGGCCTGCGACGTGGCCTCCTTTGTGGGGCGCACCATCATCTTTATGCAGCACGAAAAGCGCAAGTTCGTGCCCCGCCTGGACTACCTCACCAGCCCGGGGTGGATTAACGGACCCGGCGGGCGGGCGGCCGCCGGCCTGTGTCCGGGCGGGCCGTCGGCCGTGGTGACCAACCTGGCTGTCATGGGATTCGACGAGGATTCCAAGGAGATGTTTCTGCAGGGCACTTACCCGGGCGTCAGCCCGCAGCAGGTCTCCGATAACATGGGGTTTGCCGTGGACATCTCGCGTTCGCAGGAGGTGCCGCCGCCCACGGACGAAGAACTTCGGATTCTCCGGGAAGTCTGTGACCCCCAGCGCCTGATCCTGGGGTAAAACGTACGCCCGGCCCCCGGCGCGGGGTCGTCCGCGGGCGCCGGAGGCCGGGCGCGCACATGCGCCGGCTCTGGGCTACCGGAACTGCTTGCGCAGCGTCTTCTTGCCCGGCTTGCGCATTTACGCGGCGACGGGATGGACTGTGCTGAATAGACTAAAGTGTTAATGGCCTTGGGAAGGAATCTGGGCAACCGAACAGAGGTTGCCCAGGTCCTGCGCTTATTGAACTTCCTTAACCAATGGTGGCTTCCAGGTTCCGTCAAGAACAGCCTGACGAGGCGCA
>JAMOVG010000251.1 GCA_027061725.1 Desulfobacteraceae bacterium | reverse complement strand
CTCGGCGACCGCCTTCATCAGTTTCTCGGAATCCATGGCCTTGATGAATTTCTCCAGTTCCGTCATTGCAATCTTCCTCCAAGTTTGACGTTCACTTTCTCACCGCCGGCAGCGGTAGCCTCCCTCCCTGCTTCCCGCGTGGCCGGAAGCGCCGCAGCACCCGGATTGTACTGCCGCCAAAAAATCCGGCTGCATTCCAAACTCGTCCGCTGCTTCCCTTCTATCCAGAAATTTTCATGCGGTATTTCCACAGCAGCCACGCTTGTACTACTGTCCTCTATTATAGTGTCGATATTACAAATGTAAAGCAATGATTTCCTGAAAAAAGCACTTCGTTTCGGAGCCAGGCATAAAAATACGGCGCGCTTTCGCCTTGCCACGGACGAATAGTGCATTATGTTTTCTTGAACAGGCCCCTCTTTCCCCGGGTTTTCCAGGCCTTGAGGAATCATCGCCTATCCTTTTCAAGGAGATCTTCATATGAAAAAATGCGCCTTCATTCTCGTAGCCCTCCTGCTGTCTGCTGCTACCGCGGTAGCCACAGAGGGTGTCATCAGCGTCAAAAGCGCGCATGATGTCAATGCTACCGCCGACCGACTGGTGTCCATCCTGAAAAGCAAAGGCATGACCGTTTTCGCCCGCATCGACCATGCCGAGGGAGCGCAGAAGATTGGAATCTTGCTGCGGCCGACCGTGCAGGTCATTTTCGGCAACCCGAAAGTCGGTTCCCCCCTGATGGCATGTGCTTCCACCACTGCCCTTGATCTTCCTCAGAAAGCACTCGTTTGGCAGGACAAATCCGGCCAGGTGTGGCTTTCCTACAACGACCCGGCGTATATCGCCAGGCGCCACGGAATCGGCGAATGCGCCAAAGATGCATTGGCCAAAGTCACCGCCGCGCTGAACAAGTTCACCCACGCAGCAGCAGCCCCCTGACGAAGCAGAGATGCCCGAACTTCCCGAAGTACAGACCACGGTAGACGACCTCAATCGCGCCGGCCTGCCCGGACGCACCATCACTGCGGCCCGGGTTTTCTGGCCGGCATCGGTTTCACCGCTGAGCCCGGCCGTCTTCCGTCGCCGGGTGACCGGACGGCGGATCGAGGTGGTTCGCCGCCGGGCGAAATTCATCGTTCTGGATTTCTCCGGAGGGGATGCGGTCCTGATTCATCTGCGCATGACGGGAAAACTGATGCTTAAAGAACCCGGATCGCCACGCAGTCGGCACGAGCATGTCATCCTGATCCTGGACGATGCGCTTGAATTGCGGTTTCACGACACCCGCAAGTTCGGAAGAGTGCGTCACACTCGTAACGCGGCTCGCATTCTTGCACCGCTTGGGCCTGAACCGCTGGACCGCCGTTTCACGGCCAAGCGGCTGGCGGAAATGCTCTCGAGGCGCAAGCGGCAGATCAAGCCGCTGCTGCTCGACCAGCACTTCCTGGCCGGTCTCGGCAACATCTACACGGATGAAGCACTGTGGCTGGCACGCATCCATCCCTGCAGGCGAGCCGACTCGCTGTGCCAGGAAGAGGTCGCCGCGCTTCACCGTGCCATTCGCAGGGTGCTTCGCCAGGGGCTTCGGAACATGGGCACCACGCTGGGAAACGCCGACGCCAACTTCTACTCGGTGGCCGGGCGACGCGGGCGCAACCGCGACCGGCTCAACGTTTTCCGCCGTACCGGACAGAAGTGCCCGCGTTGCAGGCAGTCTACCGTCGTCCGGATCGTGGTGGGCCAACGGGGGACACACATCTGCCCCCATTGCCAGAAGATGGAGGGTCCTTGAAGACAAGAAGCGACAACCGGATGCATCGTGAAGCAATCGACCGGCTGAAAGCCATCACCGATAAACTGGTGAAGGACCTGGGGGAGCTTCATTTTTCCGATCCCGTCTCCCTGGTCTACAATCCCCTGGAATATGCCCGCAGCGCCTATGATAGGTACCTCGAACGCTATGCCCTGCCTCCCAAGGAAGCAGTTCTGCTGGGCATGAATCCCGGCCCCTGGGGAATGGCCCAGACCGGTGTGCCTTTTGGCGAAGTCGGGATCGTGC
>JAMOVG010000250.1 GCA_027061725.1 Desulfobacteraceae bacterium | reverse complement strand
CTCAAGTAGCGGAATTCGAACGCATGATGGCCTACAAGCTCAACCTGCTGGAAAAAAAGATGTCGCGCATCGACGAACGGCTCCAGCGTCTGGACGCCGGCGAGGCGGCCTGACCTCCCCCCTTTTTTGCCCCCTAACAGCATTGCCTGCAAAAAAACAGCGCGCCGAGACCCGTTTGGATGGGACCTGGACCCAGCTTCGCTGTCGTCCAGGCCACGCCATCGCCGAAGACAGCACTCCCATCCCGGGGTAAGACCCCTGCAGTTGGCCCCCTGCAAAGCACGGCACCGCGAGGTTCCCTTTCCGGCCGGAAGCGCTCCTGCGCCGATCCGGCGCATGTGGTGAAAGAGAGGGAGCAGTCGGCTGTTTGCGCACACCGTTTTCAGTGCGCCTGTCTATCCGGAAAGTGCCCGTCCCCCCGAACCCGCCCGGACGCACTCCGGCAACGGTGTGGATCAGCTGGGTTCCGGCGGCTCGGCCTTGAGATTGAACAGGACGTCGTTTTCCAGGTAGATGCGTTCCAGTTTTTCCTGGTGCGCCTGGAGTTGTGCGCCGTTGCGGGCGGCCAGTTCGATGACCAGGTAACTGGCGATGCAGGAGATGACCGTGGGGCTGCCAATAAAAGGGATGTGCTTCAGCGGGGCCACCACCGCCAGGTTGGCGAAGGGCAGCAGGGGGCACAGCGAACTGTCGGCGATGACCGCCAGGGTGTGCTCCAGGCGGCGGGCCAGTTTGGCCACGCGGATGAGTTCGTTGGGGTAGCGTGTGGTGGCGATGACGATGACCAGGCTGGGCTCCGGTGCGATGGTAAGCCAGTCGATGGTGGTGCTGTCGCTGCCCCGCAGGATGTGCACGTCGGCGCGCACCTTGGTGAGCGACCAGCCCAGGTAATAGGCGTAGGTGTAGGAAATCCGCGATCCGACGACGTACACCGGCCGGGGGTCGCAGAGGCTGTCGACGATTCGGCCCAGCACCTCCACGGGGGCGTTGTCGTAGAAGTGTTTCAGGTTGTCCATCTCCTCGGTGACCACCTTGAGCAGACGATCCGCACCCCGGCTGTCCAGCCTGGAGAGGCCGGCACGGTCGATGAGGGTCAGTTCGGTGTCCACCACTTCCCGCAGGGCCTGGAGAAATTCCCCGTATCCGCCGTAACCCAGCTGATTGACGAAGCGCACCACCGTGGCCTCGCTCACGCCGCAGGTGTCGGCCAGTTCACGGGTGGTCATGAATACGGCTTTGCGCGGATGGTGGATGATGTAGTTTCCCAGAATGCGTCCCTTGGGCGTCAGGGAATCGAGTTGTCCGATGAGGTCGCGGATGACGGGGTGGGAAAGGCTGTTGTCCATTGTCGGCTCCTGGCGGTAGTCCTGGGTTGGGGGTCAATGTGTCATCCAGCGGTGCGGCCTGTCAAGTCGCTAATAAACGAAAAATGGCCGAAAATGAAAGAAATGTTACATAGTGTTAAAATGGCTAAAATTAAGAAAAAGTTTAAATAACACGATGATAAGTAACTATTGGGCGAATGTGAAAAAAATTATGTTGCAGCGGTCATTTTTCTGCTTGACATGTGTTGTTACATTTTGCATAGAGAAAACGGATTCAAGGTGGAGAGGCCGTCAGCATGCAGGCCTCCACGGCCGCGCAACCAACAGGATGGGAGCCTTTCATGTTTGGCAGAACCAAACCCCTCTGGGACACCGGGCCAGAACTCAAGTCCGGCTATGACGCCGTGATCATCGGCGGCGGGCTTCATGGCCTGGCCACCGCCTATTTCCTGGCCAGCCGGTACGGCATGCGGGACGTGGCCGTTATCGAAAAGCGCCACATCGGCTTCGGCGGGGCCGGCCGCAACACGGCCATCGTGCGGGCCAATCAGCGCACCCAGGAAAACGTGCCGCTCTACAAGGAGGCCCTTGACCTGTGGCCGGTGCTGACGCGCGAACTGGATTTCAACCTGATGTTCAACAACTGCGGCAACCTGAACCTGCTGCACAGCGAGGCGGCCGTCAATGCCGCACGCATGAACATCGCCACGGCGCAGTTCCTGGGGGTTGAAAGCCACCTGATCGATGCCCGGCAGGCCAAGGAGATGATGCCGGCCCTGAACATCTCCGAAGATATCACCTACCCGATCATGGGCGCCATGTATCACCCACCCGGCGGTATCGTGCGCCATGATGCCGTGGTCTGGGGGCTGGCCAAGGGGGCGGCAGCCCTCGGGGTGCACATTCACCAGCACACCGAGGCCGCGGCCATCGAGTCGCGCCACGGGAAAGTTACGGCCGTTGCGACCAGCCGTGGAAAGATTCTGACCCCGCGGGTGCTGGTTTCGGCCGGCGGCTACTCGGCGGCCGTCATCCACCGCATGCTGGGGCTGCGGCTGCCCATCAGCGTGCTGACCATCCAGGCCATGGTCACGCAGCCGCTCAAACCGCTGCTGGACCACGTCATTTCCTCGGGAGCCTACCATGTGTATGCCAACCAGACCCTCAAGGGAGAAATCGCCACCGGCGCCCACATGGATCCCTGGCCCAATTACACTACACAGAACACGGCCTATTACGTCAAGCACCAGGCCGAGGCGCTTGTCGAGATCCTTCCGTGCCTGGCCGGCGTGCGGTTCATGCGCACCTGGGCCGGGTTGGCCGATATGACACCCGACATGGCCCCGATCATGGACGGCAATCACCCGTTAGAGGGGTTCTACATGGACTGCGGCTGGGGATATTTCGGCTTCAAGTCCTGTTCGGCGGTAGGCAAGTACATGGCCCAGTACATGGCGGAGGGACGCTGTCCGGAAATCCTGAAGCCTTTCGCCCTCGAGCGCTACGAGCAACATCGCCTCATGGGGGAGACCGCGGCGCTGGTCAGCTACTCGCCGGACAACTGACACCGGAGAGACGCGCAGGGGAGGGGACCGGGGCCGGAATCCCGGCGTGGTCTGATTTTCCCCGGCAAGCTTTCGCGCGCTGTTCAACAATAAACCGCTGAGGACGGGCGCCCGGACAGCCAGTAGTCGACGCTGGGGCACCGGGCATCCGGCAGGAGAAAGCAAATGGCACTGATGATCACCTGTCCCGTCTGCGGACCGCGCAACGGCTACGAGTTCCGCTACGGCGGAGAGGACAAGGGCCCCAGGCCCGCTCAACGGGAGCTGTCCCCCGGGGACTGGTTCCAGTACGTTCATGCCAACGATTGCGCGGACGGGATCCAGAAGGAGTGGTGGGTGCACCGTGACGGCTGCGGAGTGTGGTTCACCACCTACCGCGACACCACCGTCAACCGCGAAGTGCCGCCGCCCGAGGAGGACGCATGAACAGGCTCAGGGCGTTGCCCACTTTCAGGATTGATCCCGCCAGGCGCGTCGCCTTCCGCTACCGCAACCGGTCGCTGCACGGGGTCGCCGGGGACACCGTGGCAACGGCGCTTTACGCCAACGGCGTGCGCATATTCGGCCGCAGCCTCAAGTACCACCGCCCCAGGGGGCTTTACAGCCTGGATGGGGAGTGCAGCAACACGTGCATGCAGGTCGACGGCATTCCCAACGTGCGCACCGAGAACACCCCGCTGCGGGAGGGCATGCAGATCAAAGAGCAGAACGTGGTGGGTTCCGCCGCTTTTGACCTGATGGCCTTCATGGACAAACTGGACCGGCTGATGCCGGCCGGTTTTTACTACCGCAGCCTGCACAAGCCGGCCCGACTGTGGCCCGTGGCCATGCGGCAGGTGCGCCGGGCCGCCGGGCTGGGGAAGATCTCCCCCGATTTTCGTTATGGCGGCCGCTGCGACGAAGTCTACCTGAACGCCGAGGTCTGCGTCGTCGGCGGCGGCGCCGCCGGCATGTCGGCGGCCCTGTCTGCTGCCGAAAGCGGGCTGCGCGTGATCCTGCTGGAGGCCCGGCCGTGGCTGGGAGGCTGTTTCGACTACCGCCCGGGCCCTTCGCAGGACGGCGAGCCCCTGTACCGGCGCAGCCGGGAACTGTTGCGCAGCGTCTCGGAACACCCGGGGATCCGCGTGTTCACGCATTCACCGGTGGTCGGCCACTATACCGACAACCTGGTGACCGCCTTTCAGACCGGCGAACCGGGGGATGCCTTCGACTACCGCTACATCGAGATCCGCTCCCGCACAGTGGTGGTGGCCACCGGGTGCATCGAGCGCCCACTGCTGTTTGAGCACAACGAACGTCCCGGTGTAATGCAGGTCGGCTGCGCCCAGCGCCTCGCGCGCACCTACGGGCTGCTACCGGGTGAAAGAGCTGTTTTCAGCGTAGGCCATGACCTGGGACTGGAAGCCGCCGTGGATCTCAGCGACCTGGGACTGGAAATCGCCTGTGTGGCCGACCTACGACAGGACGGGCACGACGAGCACCTGGTGACGCAGCTGGCCGAACGGGGCATCGAGGTGCTTCGCGGTTGGGTGGCGGCCCGCGCCCACGGCGCAAGAGCCGTTCGCGCGGTGACGCTGGCCACACTGGACGGCACTGTCCAAAAGCGCCTGGACTGCGATCTGCTGGCGGCTTCGGCCGGCCTAACGCCGGTGGTCGGACCGCTGACCCTGGCCGGGGCGCAGATGGACTACGACGCGCATACCGGCGCCTTTCTTCCGAGCGAACTGCCGCCGGGGCTTTTCACGGCCGGTCGCCTGCTGGGCCTGCACGACGCCGAAAGCATTGAGACGTCGGGGCGCCTGGCGGGCCTCCAGGCTGCGGCGCACTGCGGGGCCGTTGACGCCGCCGCCGTCGTGGAACTGCAAGCGCAGGCGGCGGCGCTTCCCGGGCCGCAGCGCGGCAGCAAACTGGTGACGGCGCCGGTCAAGGGGCGCAAGAGCTTCGTGTGCTTCGACGAGGACACCACGGTGAAAAACGTGCGCCAGTCCATTGCCCGCGGCTTCGACATCCCCGAGCTCATCAAGCGCTTTTCCTCGGCCGGCACGGGACCGGGCCAGGGCGGCATCCCGGGGCACAACCTGCCGCTGCTAACGGCCCACCTGCAGGGAAAACCACCTTCCAGCTTCGTGTCCACCACCATCCGGGCGCCGCTGGTGCCGGTGCCCGTCGCCGCCTATGCCGGAAGCCGCCACGACATGTGCAAACGCACCCCGGTGCACGACTCCCAGAAAGCGGCCGGCGGCGTGTTTCGCCGCATGGGCGTCTGGCGGCGGGCGCGGTACTTTTCCGACGACTTCAGCTGTCGCGAGGAAGTGCGCAACGTGCGCGAAAATGTCGGCCTGCTGGACGCCTCGACCCTGGGAAAATTCCGGCTGCACGGACCCGACGCCCTCAAGGCCCTCCAGCGTATTTACATCGGCGACATGTCGAAAATGACGGCGGGAAAGATCAAGTACGCCGCCATGTGCAACGACGACGGCTGCGTGATCGACGACGGTGTAGTCGTCAAGCGCGGCGAAAACGACTACTACTTTACCACCTCCACGGCACGCGCCGGTGCCACCATCGAGTGGTTCCGCTACCACACGCGCTACGACGGCTGGGAGTTTCACCTGGTGAACCTCACCGATGCTTTCGGGGTCATCAACCTGGCGGGCCCCAATGCGCGCAAGGTCCTGGAAAAGGTGGCCGACGCCGACGTCTCCAACGAAGCCTTCCCCTTCGCCGCCTACCGGGAATTTACCGCGGGTGGCGGCGCCATTGCCGTGCGTGCCATGCGTCTGGGCTTCGTGGGGGAGCTGTCCTTCGAACTGCACGTGCCGTCTTCGCTGATGCAGGCCCTGTGGGGCCTGCTGGAAGAGGCCGGGAAACCCTTCGGGATCCGCAACTTCGGCGTCGAGGCCCAGAACGTGCTGCGCATGGAAAAGGGGCACATCATCCTGGGCCAGGAATCCGAGCAGCGCACCAACCTGCTGGACCTGGGCCTGGGATTCCTGTGGGCGCGCGACAAGGGGGAATGCAAAACGGTCGGAGAGGCCGCCCTGCGCCACGCCGAAAACGATCCCGGCCGGCTCAAGCTGGTGGGCATCCGCATGCAAGACCCCCAACGGGCGCCCAAAGACGGCGCCCTCATCGTGGATCGGCGCATCCGCGGGTATGTCTGCACCGCCCGGCACAGCTTCACGCTGGAGCAGGCGGTGGGGCTGGCACTGGTGGAGGAACCCCTGGCCGGCATCGGCACCCGGCTGGATATCTATGAAGACGAGTGCCGGGGCGAACTGCTCAAGGCCGAGGTGGTGGCCGTGCCCTTCTATGACCCCGACGGCAAACGAATGCGAATGTGAGGCAACCGTGACGACAGAGACGAAGAGCGCAATACGGCGGGTATCACCGGTTTGCTTTGCGGCGGCGCCCGGCGAAAGCGAGGACCGCGACGGCTGGCAGGTGGTGACGCGCTATGAGAACGAGGGAGAAGAGGGGCCCTGGCTGGTGGATCTGAGCCACCGGCCGCGCTGGGACGTCCAGGACGGCCATGTTGACGCGCTGCGGCCCGGTGGTGTAAGCGTTCCCCAGGAGGCCGGGCAGTGCCGCCTGCAGGACGGCCTGCTGATCAACCGCATGAACCGGACTCAGGCGGCCGTGTGGCACCTGGCGGGGGCTACGGACGGAATGCCGGCCGAAGCGGCCTACACCGACGTTGGCGAGGCCACTCTGATGCTGGCGCTGTTCGGGCCGCAAACGCTGCGTATCTGTGAAAAATTGAGTGCTCTGGACCTGGCCGGACTGCAGCGTCGGCCGCCTTTTCTGGTGCAGGGGCCCCTGGCCCACGTTCCCTGCCAGATCGTGGTTGCGCAGCGAAACTCCGGGGATTTCGGCGGCGGCATCCTGTGGACCTGTTCGCGGGGCTACGGCCGCAGCATGGTACACGCCGTGCTGGACGCCGGGCGGGAATTCGGCTTACGGCCCGCCGGAGAACAGCGTTTCACGGATTGGCTGCCGTCCTTGTCAAGCGATTAAAACGCCAGACAGCACAAGGAGAATCGTATGACCCTGGAAGAAACCATTATTGCGATGCTTGAACAAAACAACGTAACCTACGAAATATTTGAACATGAACCGGTGTACACCAACCCCGTCATGGCGGAGGTGCTCGGGGTGCAGGAATCCGAGACGGTTAAATCACTGGTGCTCAAGACCAAGGAGGGCACCATGGCCGTATTGGTGCTGCCCGGCGACAAGCGCGTCAACTGGAAGCAGGCCGCCGCCGGCATGGGCACCAAAAAGGTCTCCTTCGCCAAGCCGGAGGATGTCAGTAAGGCTGTAGGCTGCGAAGTGGGTTGTGTGCCGCCCTTCGGCCACCGGACGACACTGCCCGTTTACATGGATCCCGAGATGACCAAGAAGGATTTCGTCTACTTCAATCCCGGCGTGCACGACAAGTCATTCAAGATCAAGGCCTGGGATCTGAAGAAACTCTGCAAACCCAAATTCATTTGAGCACGGAAGAAAACAGAAAGACCGAAAAGAAAGCGGGAGGACAAAAGCATGAACAACAAGTACGATGCCATCATTATCGGCGCCGGCGTCATCGGCTGCCCCATCGCCTTTGAACTGGCCAAGAAGGGCTACAAGACGCTGTCGGTGGACAAACTCTCCGATGCCGGCATGGGGTCCACGGCGGCCTCATGCGCCATCGTGCGGGCGCATTATTCGACGGTGGACGGCGTGGCCATGGCCTATGAGGGCTTCAAATACTGGCTGGACTGGGAAAACTACCTGGAAAACGTAAAGGACGAGAAGGGGCTGGCGCGTTACATGAACACCGGTTCCATCCTGCTGAAGTCCAAAGGCCACGACTGGCGCAAGGTCAAGAAAAACTACGACGTAGTGGGCGTCCCCTACGAGGAATGGTCCATCGAGAAGATCAACGAGATGGTGCCGGTCTACGACCTGCATGAGTTTTGGCCGGTGCGCCGCCCGGAAGACCCCCATTTTTACGATGAGCCCACCGGTATGCTGGAGGGCGCCATCTTTTGCCCAGAGGGCGGCTACATGAGCGACCCCATGCTCTCGGCCCACAATATCATGCGTGCCGCCGAGGCCCGCGGCAGCCGCTTCCTGTTCAACGCCGAGGTGGTCGAGATCCGCAGCGCAGACGGACAGGTGACCGGCATCACGCTGAAGGACGGCACGCGTTTCGACGCCCCCGTGGTGGTCAACGTG
>JAMOVG010000249.1 GCA_027061725.1 Desulfobacteraceae bacterium | reverse complement strand
CGATCTTGTCGAACACGGAAGCAGCGACGCGCCCCGCTGGCGGGTGCCGGCCGTCCTGTCCGACATGACGCAGTACTTCTGGCGTTCCCGTGCAGTGGATGCCAACGGTGCGGCGGGCCAGTGGTCAGCGCAGGTTGCGGTATTCGTAAAGGCCCCGGATAACGCGGCGCCCCGGCGCATCCGGGTGCGCGTGCTGGATGATTCAGGCACCCCCCTGCCGCGGGTGCCGATACGTGTCCTTACCGAGGACGGCCAATCCACCGGCCGCCGGAAGCGCACCAACAAAAACGGCGTGGCACGCTTCAAAACGACCCACTTCACGGACGGCTGCTACCTTTTTCGCGCAACATACTGCGACAGTCATTTCTGGAGCGATGCGTTGTGCCTGCCTTACCAATACGCGCTCGACATGGTGATCAGCCGCCGGCCGGCAGTGCTGGCGGTGCGTTCCGGACCCGAGCCCGTTGTCAGCGCAAGGGTGAGGGTTTTCAGTTATAGGGGCCGTCGGTTGCCGATGCGCACGCGCACCGGTGAAGACGGAAGGGCCGTTTTCCGGCTGCCTGCGGGCACTTTCCGCTTCAAGGTGAAAAAGCACGGCCGCCGGTACTGGAGTGCACCCTTTACGGTCCTGCCGGGAGAGGGAACGCTGGTGGAAATGAACCTCGAAAATTCGGGGGAACCGGATTGAAGCCCTGCGAAGTCCTTCAAAACCAGTGAGGTAAATAACGTGGCTTTTGGAAAAACCGTCATTCGATTATGCGCAGTCGTGCTGCCCATGTTCCTGCTGCACCCGTGCCTGCAAGCGACAGCAGGCGGAGGCGACGCCGCTGCGGAAAATCTCTTCGTTGCGGCTGAAAGCGTGTTGAATGCGCTCTCGTCGAACCGTTGCCCGCTCCTGGTGGACATCCGCCCCCGGGAAGCATTCGAACGCTGCCGCATCCCGGGTTCCATCAACGTTCCGCTGGCCTTTGTACGGACCCGGCCCTTTCTGAAAGCCGCCCCGCTGGTGCTGGTCAGCCGGGGCTACGGGCAGCGCTTTATGGAGACGCCCTGCCGTAGGCTGCGGGCCGCCGGGTTTGACGCCACTATCATGTTGGGAGGGCTGAGCGCCTGGCACCAGGCCGGCGGAAAGCTGGACGGGGACCTGACCTGCCTTAACCTGCCGCCTACGATCACGGCGCAACGCTTCTTCCAGGAGAAAGATGCGCCCTACTGGCTCCTGGTGTGCACTTCCCCCGAGCCGGTTCGGGGCCTCCCGGCGCCGTTTGCCGCCGCCGTGCGCATCGTGGCCGCCGACCGCGCCATCGATGCGCTTGGCAAGCTTGCGGGGGCAATCAGGGGCCGGGGAGACAACCCCCTTCTGACGGTGCTGGCCTTCAGCAGCAGTGGGGTGGAAAATAGCCGTGTGCAACGGTCCATGTCCGTTCTTCCCGGCGTGCCGGTGGTGTTTCTGGAGGGCGGCCTGCAGCGTTACCGGCGCTTTCTCACGCGAAGGAACCTGGCCATTCGTTCCGGACGGCGACAACCGACAGAAGCGGCGGCCTGTCTGCCATGTCTGGACAAGCGGTGAAATTGCCAATCGACGGCGGTTTTTCAAGGAGATAATAGCATGCAGAGGATGCCGAGAAGAGGCCTGTTTGCACGAGTGGTCGGGGTTGCAAGGACTGCCGGTCAGAGACTTGCGGCCAAACACAGCGGCCGGCTGTTCTGCCTGCTGGCATTGCTGATGGTTCTGCAGTGCTCCGGCGCTCAGGCCATCATCCTGCCGCCATCGGCCACCTACGTCAGCGAGAACATCACCACCGGCACTACCTGGACCCTGGACGGCAGTCCCTACATCGTCACGGAGGATATCTACGTCTACTCCCCGGACCCCGACGCCCCGGCTGTCATACTGACCATAGAACCCGGCGTTGAGGTGCGTTTCAAACGCGGCAAGGGCCTTTACGTCGGCGGGCCCTGGGCTGAGGTGCCTTTGCATGGTGCCTTGTCAGCCGAAGGGACTGCGGCATCACCCATCGTCTTTACTTCCAACACACTGTTTCCGGCTCCTGGAGCATGGAAGGGAATTTACTTCACATGGGCGGCCGACACGGACTACTGCAAGCTGATCGGCTGCCGGGTAGAGTACGGCGGAGACGTCCACGACGGCTGTATCGTGGTGGAAAAGGGCCACCCGCTGCTGCGCGGCAACACCATTGGCAACAGCCGTCGGGCAGGCATCGTGGTGTCCGACGCCGACCCCTTAGTGGAGTGCAACACCTTCCTCTACAACCCTTACGGTCTTTTCGTCACGGGCCGGACGAGGTTGCCGTCGGTGCACCGCAACAACTTTGAGGGAAGCCGGTACTACGGCATTTACAGCGAAGGCGAAGGCATGCTCGACGCCGCCGAAAACTGGTGGGGAGATCCTCGCGGCCCGGCAGGCGAAGCAGAGGAGGGTACGGACGATGACTACACCGGCGACCGCTGTTACGGCGACGTGAGCACCGTCCGGCCCCTGGCCGCCCCGGCCGATTGCGCGCCGCAGGTCCCGTCCAACCAACCGCCGCTGATACCGTTTCACCCCGACCCGGCAGACGGTGCGGCCGACGTCATGCTGACCGAAGATGACAGCCAGCCCGTGCAGTTGTCCTGGAAGACTGGGGATAGCGACAGCGGTGATGCCGTGCGCTGTGATCTCTACCTGGGGCCGTCTGCCGAAGAACTCCATCTTGTCGCGGGCGGCCTTGCCGACACCCGCGGCTCCGTCCATGGTCTGGCGTATGGCACACCGTACTGCTGGCGCGTGGTGGCGCACGACCTGCGCGGCGCGGCGGTCCAGGGCCCGCTGTGGCATTTTGCCACCCAGCCGGCCCCGCCGCCGGCCGTAAAACACCTGCAAGCCGACGGGCGCGGTGACGGCACCACGGCGCACCTGGACTGGAGCGCCTACGACGAAGCCGCGGCAGGTGACGTGGCCTTTTACCGCATCTTTGCCCGGACGTCGCCGTTCTCCGATGTTAGCGGCCTGGAGGCCGCCGCGACGGTGCCGGCCGGTACGTCGGTTGCTACCGTCGGGGGCCTTTTGCGCAGCACCGAATACTGGTTTGCCGCAGTGCCGGTGGACCGCAAGGGGTTCTTTGCTGGCCACGTCTTGGCCGTGTCGGCGCAACTCGTGGACGTGGTGCCGCCGGAGGCGCCGCGCACACTTAGTGTTCAGTCTTTGAACGACAGCCTGCTTTTCTCCTGGACCCCCGTCACCGGCAGCGCCGGCGACCTGGCCGGCTACCGTGTTTTTTTCGGTGACGACAACCAGGGCCTGCTGCTGCCCCCGGACCAGACCTCCTACCGCCGCACCGGCCTGTCCCCGGCCAGCGGTTACGCCTTCCGCGTTCTGGCCGTGGACCACGCCGGCAATCGCAGCCCGGCGCTGTCCACCATCGGCGTCACCCTGCTGCCCAACCCAACGGGGCTTGCGGCCCGCGGGCAGGACGGCTACGCTGAACTCTCCTGGCAGCCCGTGGCGACACCCACACTGGTGGCCGGTTACCGCGTCTACGTCGGCCCGGAGGACTTCGACACGGTCGCCGGCATGACCCCGGCGCTGACCACCTCATCGACCACTGTCGGTGTAAGCGGGCTTTCCAACTTTCAGACCTACTACGTGGCCGTAACGGCCGTGAACCTCTCCGGCGGTGAGACGCCGTTGGTCCAAACGGTAACCGTCGTCCCCTCGCCGGACCTGCAGGGTCCCGAAATATCCGGCGTGCGCGCCGGGGAAACTCTCCTTGACGACGGCTTCGTGCTGCACAGGGCCACCGGGATCTCGCTGTCAGCGACCGACCCTTCGGGGGTCGCGCGGGTGGATTTTGCCGTGGACGGCGATCTGCTGGGCAGCGACTATGGCGGCGGGAACTACGGTTTCCGTCTGGATCCGCTCGTCATGAACGACGGCCCCCATCGGCTGTCCATTTCGGCACACGACACCCTGGGCAACACCACGACGCGCTCTTTTGCCATCACCACGGCCCTGGCCCTGCCTGCGGTGCCGGTCGTCACCGGCCCCTCGTCCGGGACGCTCACCGGACGGGCCGCCATCACCGTCACCGGAACGGCCCAAACGGATTGCCGGATTGTGCTTTACCGCAACGGCACACCCACCGGGGAGGAATGGGTGGTGGACGAAAAGGGCGCCTTTTCGGCCGAAATGATACTGGTGGAAGGCAACAACCGCATCCAGGCCGCGGCCCGCAACCGCGCCGGCACCGGCCCGTTGAGTGATGCGGTGCGGGTCACCCTGGACACGGGCATTCCCGCCGCGCCGGTGCAGGTCGAGGCCGTTTCCCGGGCAGCCGGCCTGGTGCGCCTCACGTGGCGACTGCCGCCCGGTTCCGAATCGTCGGGCGTAGAGATTTACCGCAGCCGGGCTTCTTTCCACGCGTCCGAAGAAGCCGAAGCCGTCAATGCCCATGCGCTGACCGCGGCGTTCTTCGAGGATATGCCGCCGGAAGACGGCATCTGGCATTACCGCCTGGCGGCCGTGGACGCCGCCGGCAACCGCAGCCCGCTCTCGGATGAAGTCACGGCCGTGGCGGACAGCACGCCGCCGCGGGCCGAAAGCATCGCTTACTTCCCCGAAGGCCCTTTTGACCTCGACACGGGGCGGGTGGGCCCGGGTCTGGTCGGCATCCGCCTGACGGCCAGCGAACCCTTGCAGGCTGAGCCTTTTCTGAGCATCTGCCCCCGGGGCGGATCGCCGGGAAACATCGCCCTTACCCGGGAAAGCGAACGCGTCTACACCGGGATGTGGGTGGTTACCGAAGAGACGCCCACGGGTACGGCCTGGGCCGTTTTCTCGGGCCGCGACCAGGCGGGAAACCGCGGCACGGGCATCGACGAGGGCGCTGCCCTGCAGATCGACACCTCCGGTCCGCAGGTCACCCGCCTGGTGCTGCAGCCCGGCACCCCCATCCGCAACGACCCGGCGGCACCCGCGGCCGTCAGCGTGATCCTGGGCCTGAACGAGCTTGTCAAAGCCGGGACCACGCCGACGGTGTCCTTTTCCCTGTCCGGTTCCCCGGGCGATGCCCTGACCATCGGACAGATCTCGCAAATACCGGCCGCCGCGGGCGAGGCCCAGGCCTGGCGGGCGGATTTCGTGCTGCCGGCCGACGCCGGCCAGAGCGCACCCGAAAGCCTCACATTCGGTTTCGCCGCCGTGGACGATCTGGGCAATCCCGGCGACAGCATACTGGCGCAAAACCGCTTTCAGGTTTACCAGGGGGCGCTGCCGCCCCTGTCGGTGCCCCGCAACCTGGCGGGTGCATCAATGTCCGCGGGCCGGATCCGCCTGACCTGGCAATCCGTGGCGGGCGCTGCCGGCTATCGGCTCTATCGCCAGTCGCCCGACGAAGACGAACTCACGGCCTACCAACGGTTGGACGCTGTCGAGGAGTTCATCGAGAGGCCGGCCCCTGACGGGGTGTATCATTACGCCGTGGCCAGCATCCGGCAGGACAACGGCCAGGAGGCCGAGAGCGACCGCAGCGCCAGGGTCGTGGTGCGGGCCGACAGCCGGGCCCCGGCCTCTCCCGGCGATCTGACGCTGGAACTCACGGCCCGCGGCATCCGCGCCCGGTGGCGTGCAGCGCCGGACGCAGACCCGGTAACCTTCCGGCTCTACCGCAGCGACCAGCCGCAGATTTTCACCACCCAGGGGCTTGTTCCGGTGGCCGATGGAATCGCCGGAACCACCGTTCTTGACAGCCGGCCCTCGGCCACGGCCCACACCTACGCCGTTACCGCCGTAGATAGCGCCGGCAACGAATCCGCACCTTCGGCATGCGCTTACCTAAACGCCGGCCTGCTGCCCGTATCGGACATCAGCGTGGAGCAGGTGGACGACTTGCCGCCGCATATCCACTGGTCACACCCCGGCGGCGATCTGTCAGGATTCGACCTATACTTGGGAACACTGCCCGGGGGCATCCGGTTGAACACATCCCTGTTGACCGCAACCGCGTACGTGGACACGGGCTACGGCGGAGACACGCGCACCTATACGCTGGTGGCCGTGGACGGGAGCGGACACGCCAGCCTGGCCCGCACGATCATCCTGCCGCCCATCGCTATTGCTCCGGAGGAAAATCTGAAACTGCGCAGGGGCGTGATGAATCAGCCGGGATTTGTCTTAAACAACCGTGGCTCCCGGGATGTTCCGGGAGTGCGCCTGCGCCTGGCACTGGGGGGACGGGAACACCTCTCGGAGGCCGTGGACCTTCCGGCCGGGGAATCGGTCACAGTCCCGGTTCCCGTTGGCGGCTACGCCGACCTGTCGGATAGCGAGGAGATGACCGCCACCGTGGAAATCCATCCCAATCCCGGCGAGGTTGTGCACATCGTGCGCCACTCCTCCGTTGAGGTGGGCCAGGCCCGGTTGGTGCTGCAGCTGCTCAACGAGAAGTTTACCCGCGGCGGCCACGGCAGCCTGCGCTTTTCGCTGCAAAACACCGGCGCTGAAGAGATCGAGGTGATCACGGCCACCCAACAGGGCGGGCATCCCTCGGGCGATATCACCGTGCGTCTGATGGACGAAGACGGCAACGTGCTGGCCACGGCACCGTTTACCCAGGCCCTGGGCGGGGGAATCACTACCCTGGCCGGCGGCGACAGCGTGGCCCGTATTCCGGCCGGCGGCACGTATACCTCCACCGCCGTGCAGATCGCCGTGCCCGCCGGAGCGCCCGACCGCGTGGTGCTCGCACTGGACGTTGCCCACGTCTATTTTCATCACGGCCGCGCAGACGAGGTACGCATGGACGGCCCGGCCACCACTCGGTCCCTGCTTCTGGCCGAAACCTCCTACGACGGTGAGATCACCGAAATCTCCCCGCAGGTTTCCAACGGAGACGAGGAGATCGTCATCCGCGGGCGGGCAGTATCACGCGCCTCACGAGAATCGCTCGCGGGCGTTGCCCTCAACCTGGTGGTTACCCTGGACGGTTTTGAGCGCACCGCCACGGTGATGACGGGCGCGGATGGTTTCTTTACCTACCTTTTCAGGCCCGAGGCTTCGGAAGGCGGCACCTACAGCGTGCAGGCCGTACACCCCGAACTCAGCGAGCGGCCTGTGCAGGCGCAATTCGTCATCCGCCGGCTGACGGTTACGCCGCAGCGTATCGACCTGTCCGTGCCGCGCAACTACGAAAAGACCATCTCCCTGCAGGTGGCGGCCGGCAGCGCCGCCGATGTCGCCCACCTGAGACTGGTCTACGAGGCCGCCGACCAACCCTCCGGGACCCTGACCCCCGGCATCCATGTCACTTTGCCCGAACCGTTGGCTACCCTGCCGGCCAACCGGCGCGTGCCCCTGTCTTTTTCCGTGTGGGCCGACAACACGGCCCCGGAATCCGATACCCTGGTGCTGCGCGTAGCCGATGACCACAACCCGGACTGGGGCAAGGTGACCGTGCGAACCCACTTTTCCGGGGCCGGACCGGCGCTGTTCTTCAGTCCCGACCATGTGGAGACCGGTGTGGCCCTAAAAGACAGCGTTGATGCGGCCATCGTGCTGGAAAACCGTGGCCTGGCCCCCTTGAACGAAGTGACCCTGGAACTGGTCAGCCAGGCGGGCAATTCCATCCCGGCCTGGGCGCACCTCAACGCCCCGCATGCGCAGGGTAGCCTGGCCGTGGGCGAGCGGCGCGAAATCAACCTCTCCTTTTCTCCGAACCAGGCGGCTGCCGAGGGCCTCTATGCCTTCTACCTGCGAGTGCGGGCCGCGCAAATCGAACCCACTGACATCGGGATATACGTTGCCGTGACCCAGGACGGGCAGGGCGGCGTACTGTTCAAGATCGCGGATCTGTATACCGGCACGCTGAACGAAAGCGGCCGCGTCGTCCAGGGCCTTTCAGGTGCCCGCATCCGACTGCAGAACGAGGCCGTGACCGACGTGTCGGCCGAACACAACAGCGACATGTTCGGCGAAGCCCTTTTCCCCGACCTGCCCGCCGGCCGCTACAAGTACCGTGTCACCGCTCCTCGTCACCAGCCGCAGACCGGCCGCGTGTGGATTCGGCCCGGTATCACCGGCGGAGAGTCCGTGTTCCTGGAGTACGACCTGGTCACG
>JAMOVG010000248.1 GCA_027061725.1 Desulfobacteraceae bacterium | reverse complement strand
AGGATGGACAGCTCCGTGATGCCGGCCTCGCGCAAGCGTTCCAGGCTGTCCTCGTCGACGGCCTCGTTGGCCGCCAGGATGACGGCCCCGGTCTCGGGGTCGACCACCTCGCGTGCGGCTACCTTGCCGTAAAGTTCCTCGGCATCGATGCGGATGCGTTCGATGCCGGCGGCCTGCATGCGCTTGATGGCACGCTTGGTGAACATGCGTCCCTTGCGCACGAAGGTCTCCTCGCCAGCGGGGTCGGTGATATCACGGGCGGCGCGCTGGCCCTGGAGCAGCTCCGGCTCGAAGCGTTTGTAAAGGCGCGGGCCCTCGATGTAGACGGTCTCCGTGCGGTAGAAATAGTCCAGCAGGTCTTCCACCGAGTAACCGAAGGCCTTGAAGAGGATGGAGACAGGCATCTTGCGGCGCCGGTCGATGCGGATCTGCACGATGTCCTTGGGATCGATCTCCATATCGATCCAGGAGCCGCGCACCGGAATGATGCGCGAGGAGTAGATCACCTTTCCGCTGGAGTGCGATTTGCCCTTGTCATGATCGAAGAAGACACCCGACGAACGGTGCAGCTGGCTGACCACCACGCGCTCGGTACCGTTGACGATGAAGGTGCCCTTGTCGGTCATCAGCGGGATGGTGCCGAAATAGATCTCCTGCTCCTTGATGTCACGGATATTGGAGGCGCCGCTTTCGCGGTCGATGTCGTACACCACCAGGCGCACGGTGATGCGCATGGGGATCTCGTAGGTCATGCCGCGGTAGAGGCACTCCTCAATGCTCTGCTTGACCTTGCCAAAGCGGTAGGAAACGAATTCCAGCGAAGCGCTGCCGGTGAAATCCTTGATGGGAAAAACGGAATTGAACACCGCCTGCAGCCCGGTGTCCGTGCGATCTTCCGGCGCGACGTCCATCTGCAGGAAGCGATTGAACGATTCGCGCTGTACGCCGATGAGATCGGGGATGTCGACGATGGCCCGGATTTTCCCGAAATTTTTCCTCAGCCGTTTGGTTGCCGGAGGCCGTGGGGACATACTCTCTCCAATACCTTAGTACATAGTGTTGTGGCCGGGTTCCCGCCAGGGGACCGCCGGCCGTTTTCCGTCAGCCGGTCGGCACTGGCGCCGACCGGCTGCTGTGTTGTTCTGCAGGCAGCTCGCCTGGCTACTTGATCTCGACCTGGGCGCCGGCTTCTTCCAGCTGGGCCTTGATTTTCTCGGCCTCGTCCTTCGTGATGCCTTCCTTGACGGGCTGGGGAACGCCGTCGACCAGGGTCTTGGCGTCCTTAAGGCCCATGCCGGTAATGGCGCGCACTTCCTTGATGACCTGGATCTTCTTGTCGCCGAAACCCACCAGGATCACATCGAACTCGGTCTTTTCCTCGGCCGCCGCACCGCCGCCCTCGGCGCCCGGCGCACCGGCCACCATGGCCACAGGGGCCGCGGCCGAAACACCGAACTTCTCTTCCATCTCCTTAACCAGCTCGGAAAGCTCGAGCACGGTCATGTTGGCAATGAACTCGATTACATCTTCTTTGGTAATATCCGCCATCTTGGTCTCCTTGAAGTTCCTATTGTACATTTTGCGGCCCGCGTAGCTGGTTCGCGGCCGCGAGTGTTTCTCGTCTCGGCTGCCTGCCGCTTTACTGGGCAGACTGCTCTTTCTGGTCCTTTACGGCCACCAGCACGTTAACCATCTGCTGTGGGATGGCGTTGAGCACGCGCACGAAGTTGGTGGGCACGCCGTTCATCACCGACAGCAGCTGACCCAGCAGCGCCTCTCTGGAAGGCAGCGCCGAGAGTGCCTTGATGGCCTCGGCATCGAGCAGTTTGCCACCCATGACGCCGGCCTTGATCTCGAGTTTCTTGTTCTCCTTGGCAAACTCGGTCAAGACCTTCGCCGGGGCCACCGGATCCTCATAGCTCAGTGCCACGGCGCTGGGTCCCACGAAACTGTCCCGGATCAGGGACACGTCGTTGCCCTCGGCAGCCCGTGTCAGAAGAGAATTCTTGACCACCCGGTACTCGACGTCGACCTCCCTGAGCTTCTTCCTCAGGCTGTTCATGGCAGCCACGTTGAGTCCCTTGAAGTCGGTCACGATAGCGACCTTGCTCCTGGCAAACTTGCCGCTGAGCTCCTCTACAATGCTTTTCTTCTTGTCAAGCTTCAAAGCTGGAAAACACCTCCCTTCCGAACTGCAAAAAACCGGAGGTACCTCGTTCCACTCCGTCTCGGTAGGCCGGTCATGCCGTTTAACACAAACGTGTGCACCTACGGTCTTTGACAGGTAGTAAAAGTTACGGACCACGCCCCTGTGGTCACGCCACAGGGGCCCTCACGGCCCGGTGAGCAAACAGAAAAAAACCAGGGAATGAATCCGGCCGGCGCCCGTGCGACAGGGCGCCCCGGTTTACTTCAGAAAGTCCTTGACCTGTGTTGCGTCTATCTTGATTCCCGGCCCCATGGTCGTGGATATGGCGATCCCCTTCAGGTAGGTACCCTTGCTGGAAGACGGTTTGAGCCGAAGAATAGTCTCCAGAAAAGCGGCCAGGTTCTCTCGGATCTTCTCCACGCCGAAAGACACTTTGCCCATGGGCGCATGCACGATGCCGGCCTTTTCCACCCGGAAATCGATCTTGCCTGCCTTTAGTTCCTGGACGGCTCTTCCGATGTCGAAGGTCACGGTGCCGGACTTGGCGTTGGGCATCAGTCCCCTGGGCCCCAGCAGTCGGCCGATCTTGCCGACGGTGCCCATCATGTCCGGCGTGGCCACGGCCTTGTCAAAACCAAACCAGCCGCCCTTGATCTTCTCGACCAGGTCATCGCCGCCGACGAAATCCGCACCGGCTTCCTGGGCCTCCTTCTCTTTCTCGCCTTTGGCGAAAACGAGCACCTTGACCTCCTTGCCCAGGCCGTTGGGAAGCACCACGGTCCCCCGTACCATCTGATCGGCGTGTCGCGGATCGACGCCAAGCTTGACGGCTACGTCCACCGATTCGTCAAAACGCGCATAGGCGGCATCCAGCGCCATCTCAATGGCCTCGTTGAAGCCATGACGGGCGGATGTGTCGACTTTCTGTAAGGATTGCAGATATTTCTTACCCCGTTTCGGCATTGTATTCAGTGAACTCCTTTTTTCCATTGGCCAGGCCGTCTTACAACGTACCGGCTTTTGCAAAAGCGGCCTAGGCGACCTCGATTCCCATGCTGCGCGCCGTGCCCTCAATAATCCTGCAGGCGGCGTCCAGATCGTTGGCGTTCAGATCCACCATCTTGATTTTGGCGATTTCCTCGACCTGCTCCCTGGTGACGGTGCCGACCTTCTCCCGCAATGGGTCGGCGGCGCCCTTGGCGATCTTGGCGGCCTTTTTGAGCAGCACCGCAGCCGGCGGCGTCTTGGTGACGAAGGTGAACGTACGGTCCTGGAAGACGGTGATCACCACCGGGATGATCATGCCCTCGTCGTTGGCCGTGCGGGCATTGAACGCCTTGCAGAAATCCATGATATTGACACCGTGCTGACCCAGTGCCGGACCGATGGGCGGCGAAGGATTGGCTTTGCCGGCTTCCACCTGCAGTTTGATTTGCGCGATAACCTTTTTTGCCATTTATGATGAACTCCTATAACTTGGTAACCTGTACGAATTCCAGTTCCACCGGCGTCGAACGGCCAAAAATGCTGACCAGCACCCGGATTTTGCCCTTCTCCGGGTTGACTTCTTCCACCGTGCCGTTGAAATTGGTGAAAGGACCGTCAATCACCCGGATCTCGTCGCCGGGTTCGAAGTAGAACTTGGGCTTGGGTTTGCGCTTGCCGGCCTCCATGCGCTCCAGGATCTGGGCGGCCTCCTCGTCCGACAGCGGTGTCGGCGTGCGGCGCCCGCCCAGAAATCCGCTGACCTTGGCGGTATCGTTGACGATGTGCCAGGTCTCGTCATCCATTTCCATGTTGACCAGGATGTATCCGGGATAGAACTTGCGCGACGACTCCCTGCGCTTGCCTTTAACCAACTCCACAACCTGCTCGGTGGGTACGACCACCTCACCGAATTTCTCGGGATGCGGACTGGAGGCGATACGCTCTTCCAAGGCTCGCTTAACCTTCTTTTCGAACCCGGAATAGACGTGGACGATGTACCATTTTTTAGCCACTTTTTTCTCCCGGAACCTAGTTCAGGATCGATCGGAACAGGCCGGACAGTCCCATGTCGACCAGCCCCAGAAAAAGGGAGATCAGGAGCACCAGGATGATGACCACCACCGTCGACCCCAAGGTCTGCTTGCGGGTCGGCCAGGTCACCTTTTTCAGCTCTATCTTGACTTCCCGTAGGAACTGGATCGCCTGCTGCAGATACCCTTTCTTCTCCTTGACAACTGCCGGTTTCACCGGAGCAGCCGGCTTTTTGCGGACCTCCTTGACCACGGCCGGCTGTGTTGCTGCCGGTGAGGCGGCGGGCGACGACGCCGCGCCTGCCGGACGGTCCTTGGCGGTCTCTCTGGTTTTTTTGCCAACCGATTTTTTCTTCCGCTGTAGCCGTGCCATTGGGCTCCTAAAAATGGGAAAGCTCAAATTTGAAAGCGCCAAGGCCACACGCCCAACCTTCAAGCTTTGAGCTTTGCCCTAATAAAGATTGGCAGGCCAGGAGGGATTCGAACCCCCAACACCCGGATTTGGAGTCCGATGCTCTACCGTTAGAGCTACTGGCCTGCGTAAATCCTGTGTATGCTGAGACACCTTTCCGGCGGTGTACACCGCCGATTACTTGGTTTCCCGGTGCATCGTGTGCTTTTTGCAGAACCGGCAATACTTGCTGAATTCCAGCTTGTCCGGCGTGGTCCGCTTGTTCTTGGTCGTCGTATAGTTGCGCTGCTTGCACTCGGTGCAGGCGAGCGTTACGATTACTCTCACCGGCTGTCTCCTTTATTCGATGATATCGCTGACGACGCCGGCGCCCACCGTGCGGCCGCCTTCCCGAATCGCGAAACGAAGCTCCTTCTCCATGGCGATCGGCGTGATCAGCTCCGCCTCAATCGTCACGTTGTCGCCCGGCATCACCATCTCTACGCCCTCGGGAAGCGTCAGTACGCCCGTCACGTCCGTCGTCCGAAAATAAAACTGCGGACGGTAACCGCTGAAAAACGGCGTGTGACGTCCTCCCTCCTCCTTGCTCAGAATGTACACCTCCGCCTTGAACTTCGTGTACGGCTTGATCGACCCCGGCTCCGCCACCACCTGACCGCGCTCGACCTCGTCGCGCTTGGTCCCGCGCAGAAGAACGCCGATGTTGTCGCCCGCACGCCCCTCGTCGAGAAGCTTGCGGAACATCTCAACGCCCGTGCACACCGTCTTGGCCGTCGGACGAATCCCCACGATCTCGATGTTGTCGCCCACGTGGATCACGCCGCGCTCCACCCGACCCGTCACCACCGTGCCGCGACCCGAAATGCTGAACACATCCTCGATCGGCATCAAAAACGGCTTGTCGATGTCACGCTTGGGCTCCGGAATGAAATCGTCGATGGCGTCCATCAGCTCGAAAATGCACTTGGCCTCCTCGCTGTTCGGATCGTCGCTCTCCAGCGCCTTGAGCGCACTGCCACGGATGATCGGCGTGTCGTCCCCCGGAAAATCGTACTTGTCCAGAAGCTCCCGAAGCTCCAGCTCCACCAGCTCGATCAGCTCCTCGTCGTCGACCATGTCCGTCTTGTTGAGAAACACCACGATCCGAGGCACTCCCACCTGCCGCGCCAGAAGGATGTGCTCGCGCGTCTGAGGCATCGGTCCGTCGTCCGCGCCTACCACCAAAATCGCACCGTCCATCTGCGCCGCACCCGTGATCATGTTCTTGATGTAGTCCGCGTGACCCGGACAGTCCACGTGCGCATAGTGCCGCTTGTCCGTCTCATACTCCACGTGCGCCGTCGCTATCGTGATCCCCCGCTCCTTCTCCTCCGGCGCCTTGTCGATCTGATCGAACGGCACAAAATCCGCCATCCCGCGCAACCCCATGTGCTTCGTGATCGCCGCCGTCAGCGTCGTCTTGCCATGATCAATGTGACCTATCGTGCCTACGTTTACGTGCGGCTTCGTGCGCTCAAACTTTTCCTTTGCCATCTTGTGTCTCCTCCGTGATTGGTTTTCCTGTCCGGAAACGGGATCTTTCGCCGGCCGGCGCCACCGTCCGGGCCCTTCGTACCCGGGTCTCTTCCGGCTTCCGGCGCAATGTCTGTGGAGCCCACGATCGGAATCGAACCGATGAACCTCTTCCTTACCAAGGAAGCGCTCTACCGACTGAGCTACGTGGGCGTCATTTTCAGATTTCTATGGTTGATCGCTATGCGCTGGTTGCTCTGAGCTGTTTCCGCAGCCGCTGCGAAGGCTACCCGCGTACAAAAAAAAATTGGAGCGGGAGACGAGGCTCGAACTCGCGACATTCAGCTTGGAAGGCTGAAGCTCTACCAACTGAGCTACTCCCGCTATTGCGCAACCCCCCTCCGGATCTCCCCGCAGAAACGCCCCGCCGGACGTTTCAAGGGATCCTACTTTCCATACAAGGCACTCAGCGGCATAGAGATGCTGCGAAAAGACCGGCTGGCACGCTCTATGGTGCGGCAAGACTTATGAAGGAAGTCATGTAGTCAATCGACGATTTCACGCGCTGGTCGAAATCTCCTACATACGACTCGCCTTTGGGACTGGTGGTGGGGGGAGGATTTGAACCTCCGAAGGCATCGCCGACAGATTTACAGTCTGTTCCCTTTGACCACTCGGGAACCCCACCTTGATTACCGCTTTGTTTCGCCTGTTGGAGCCAGCGAAGGGACTCGAACCCCCGACCCACTGATTACAAATCAGTAGCTCTACCAACTGAGCTACGCTGGCGTCATTTATATCTTAATCTGCGTAAAATTCGCTCTTTCAGCCTCGCTAAACTCAAGAAACATTATTTTTAAAACAATCCCCAATGGCTGTCAAGCTTAATCTTGAACGAATATACACATTGCGCAATTTAAATCAAGTCCTTTTGCGCCGTCGGTATCGAAAAACACCTTTTTCCGGCGCACAGGGGCATAAAAAGGATCGGCGCCCAAAAGTCAAGATTTTTTTTCGCCCAGCGGCCGGATTGCGTTTCGGCCCACCAGACCAGCAAGGCCCCGAAAGTGTTTTTCGAAGGTTCTCACGTCTGCCGAGAGCCATAATCTTCTTGACAGGCGCCCGGTATTTCGGGTAGTTAAGGCGCAACTGTCTTGCCCGATTTTTCACGCTGTTTTCCGCTGCCGCGCGTGTTGAATGCGCTACATTTTTCAGTTGTCAGGAGTTTCAGATTCGGTGAAACATTACCTTGCTGCACTGTGCGTGCTCTTCATTCTTGCGGGATGCGCGTCACCCGGGCATCGTGGAACCGCATCCGCCCCGGCGGACCATACCGCCGTAGCCGAAAATCCCCAAGCTGCCGAAGGCGACCTGACCGCCGAGAAACCGCCCTTCGACCTAACATCACCGCCGGCCGCCGAGACGACCATCGACGGCGACCGGAAGGACGCGGCTGCCGCGCCGGACAAATCTTCCGATACCACCGACACAGCGGCTTCGCCGGAAGCGATGCTAGACGAGGCCCTCGATTTTTGCGAGCTGTCCCAAAACTTCTGGCAGAAGGGGGAACTGGAAAACGCCCTGGAGGCGCTGGACCAGGCCTACAGCCTGATCCTGAAAATCAACACCGAGAAGAACCCCGACATCACGCAGCAGAAAGAGGATCTGCGCTTCCTGATCTCCAAGCGCATCCTGGAGATCTACGCGTCGCGCAACATCGTCGTCACCGGCCACCACAACGCCATCCCGTTGGACCTCAACAGCCACGTGCAGCAGGAAATCAACGCTTTCACCAAGGGTCACGAGAAGAACCAGTTCCTCGCCGCCTACCGCCGCTCGGGACGCTACCGGCCGTACATCGCCAAAGCCCTGCGCGAGGCAGGCCTGCCCGAGGAACTGTCGTGGCTGCCGCTGATCGAAAGCGGATACAAGGTCAAGGCACTGTCCAAGGCGCGCGCGCTGGGACTGTGGCAGTTCATCCCCTCCACCGGTTACAAGTTCGGACTCAAACGCAACCGCTATATCGACGAACGGCTGGACCCCTACAAGTCCACCCGGGCGGCCATCGAGTATTTAAAGGAACTGCACCAGATTTTCGGTGACTGGATCACGGTGCTGGCGGCTTACAACTGCGGCGAGGGACGCGTGCTGCGGGTCATCCGCAATCAGCAGGTCAACTACCTGGACAACTTCTGGGATCTCTACCGCCGCCTTCCCCGGGAGACGGCCCGTTACGTACCGCGTTTCCTGGCTACGCTGCATATCGTCAACAACCCGGAAAAATACGGCCTCATCGGTGTCAAGCCGGACCCGCCGGTGACGTTTGACACCTTGACCGTTGCCCGGCGGGTGCAGCTGTCCAGGGTCGCCAAGGTCGCCGGCGTCAGCGCGGCCGAACTCAAATCACTGAACCCCGAACTGCGCCGGGGCATCCTGCCGCCGGACCCGTATGAACTCAAGGTACCGCCCGGCAAATCCGACGGCCTGCTGGCCAAGATCGAGCGCCTGCCCCAGAGCAGCCCGCCGCCCGGCGGGGGAACCTATGTGGTGCACCGCGTGCGCCGCGGCGAAACGATTTCCACCATCGCCAGGCGCTACCACACCAGTGTGCACCGCATCGCGCGCGCCAACAACCTCAACCGCCGCTACCTCATCGTGGCCGGCCAGCGCCTGAAGATCCCGCGTCGCGGAGCCCCCCTGCCGGTCGCCTCCACGACGCGCAGCACCAATAAGAGCAAAAGCACCGTCGTCCGCCACGTTGTGCGCAGGGGCGATTCGCTGTGGAACATCGCCCGCCGCTATTCCACCACCACGCGCCACATCCAACGGCTCAACGGCCTGCGAACCACCCGCCTGCACATCGGCCAGGTCCTGATCATCCGCAGCAACAACCATCGGCAGACGGCTCAGGCTGCCGGCACGCGCCAGTACCGCGTGCGCTCCGGCGACAGCCCTTTCCGCATTGCCACCATCCACAACATGTCCGTGGAGCGGCTGCTGCGCATCAACCACCTCTCGCCGCGATCAAAGATCTATCCCGGTCAGACCCTGCTCGTCGACTGACGCTTCTTCCAAGCGCTCCTCACCGGTATAGTAGCCCGGATCCACGGGGTCCCGCAGGATGCGATCCAGAGCGGCTCTCGCCGCGGCGGCCACTTTGGGAAACTCTCTTCGCAGGCTGCGCAGATGCTTGAGGTGGTCGGCCGTGCGCAGGATCAGCATGGCCAGGTCGCCGTCGGCCATCTGTGCCCAGGCGGTGAGCCGTCCCCATGCCTGCCCGTCGGCCCACGCGTGCAGCACCGCGGCGGGCTTCAGGTAGAAAGGCCGCACTTCGAACCCCCGGCGCTGCATGTCCCGCACCAACGGGGCCAGCCCCCTCAGAAAACTGGCGTGATCCCGTCGCAGCGGCCTGGGTATGCCCTCGCTTTCAAGGTGCTCGTCGGTTTCTCTTTCATTGACGAAGGCGGCCATGATGCCGGCCAGCCGCGGTGCGGACAGCCCTGCAAACAGGCCCCTGCGCAAGCCCTCGGCAATCAGCAGCGGCTGGTCGATGCGCAGGCGCGCTGCCCATACGCCGTCTGCGGTCAAGCGGTCGTCGGTGTCCACGTAGTCCTTTTCCTTGAGGAAGGACAGGTGACGCTGGAAGTCGGCCTTGAGGTCTTCGAGGCTCTGCCGGCTTCCCCGCCGTTTGCGGTTCTTTTCGCGCAGCAGAAAATTGGCGAAGCTGCGCTCCAGCATGTCTTCGACCTGCTCCGGGCTGTGGGACAGCAGCAGGTTCAGCGTCATGGGGAAGTTGATCCGGATGCGGCTGTGCACGTCCGTGGGAGGCGCCGTGATGAGCCGCGCCACCTGCCAGATGTCCATGAACTTGCCCGGCACCATGAGCACAAAACCGATGCGGTCCATGCCGCGGCGTCCTGCGCGCCCGGTCATCTGGTGGAACTCCGAAGCCGTCAGCGGCAGGAATTCGGTTCCGTTAAAGCGGTCGGAGTTCACCAGCACCACGGTTCGCGCGGGGAAATTGACCCCGGCGGCCACCGTGGAGGTGGCAAAAACGGCGTCCAGCAGGCCCTCGCTCATGAGGGTCTCGACCACCTGCTTCCAGGCCGGCAGCTGCCCGCTGTGATGCGACGCTACGGCCAGGTGGCGCAGGTGGCGCAGCTGCGGATGGCGGGCCACCGCCGGGCCGGCGGCTTCGACCAGTTCGTCGGTGCGCTCCTGAAGTCGCCGGCTCCGTTCGGGATCCTCGATGCGGTTGCCGCGGCACATCTCCAGGGCCTGGTCGCAATCGGCCCTGGATTTGAGAAAAAAAATGGCCGGCAGCAGGCGGAACTTCTTGAGCACGCGCAGGATGTCACCGAAAGGCGGCAGGCGGTGGGACGGCCCCAGCCGCTGGGCCTGGCGGGACCGCAGGGCGGCGGCCACCTTCTTGTGGACGTGGCGTTTGGCGCCGTCCCGGGTGCCCGCCATGAGCGGCAGCAGCATGCCCGAAGGATGCAGAAAAAGCGGAAAAAGGGGCACCGGCCGATGGTGGTCCTCCACAACGATGCAGCGCTGCCCCCGGATGCTCGACAGCCAGCGGGCGATCTGGTCGGCGTTGCCCACCGTGGCCGACAGCATCAGCAGCGGGATGCGCGACGGCAGATAAATCATGACCTCTTCCCACACCACGCCGCGCTCTTCGTCTCCCAGAAAGTGGGCCTCGTCGAGCACCACCAGGTCGGTGTCCAAGGTTCCGCCCGAACCCATGACGTCGTAAAGCTGGTTGCGCAGAATCTCGGTAGTGCCCACGATCACCTCGGCATCCGCATTCTCCTTGCGGTCGCCGGTCAGGATGCCCACCCGCTCTTTTCCGAACAGGTTCCCGAACTCCTCGTACTTGGCGTTGCTCAGCGCCTTGAGCGGCGTAGCGTACCAGGAGCGACGGCCGGCCGACAGGGCTTTTGAAATGGCCTGCACGGCGATCCAGGTCTTGCCTGAACCGGTGGGGGCCGTTACCAGGCAATCGGCATGCTCAATGGCCTCCAGGGCCTTGAGCTGGAAGGGGTCGGGCGTGAAAGGCTTGCGGGGCGGCACCCCGATACGAGCGAAAACTTTCTTCAGGCCGGCGTCTGCCGCAGGCTTGATGCGCACCTGGCGCAGGGGTGCCCTGCGACGGCGGCCGGAATACCTCACGCGGCGCCCGGTCACTGCAGCCTTTCGATCATCTGCTGCACGGCCTGGCGGGCGGCGGGACTGGTGTCGTAAGGCGAAACCCCGTCCAGGTCGGCTTCGATGAGCGATTCGTCGTAGGGCAGGAAACCCAGGAATTCGAATTCGGACAAGTGTCGGCGCAGAAAGGTCTCGTCTTTTTCGCCGCGCACCTTGTTGCCCACCAGCAGGATGTCGGTCAAGCCGATTTCTCCGGCCAGGCCCCGGATGTTGCCGGCCGTGTCGATGCTGCGGCGCCCCGGCTCCACGACGATGATCAGCTTGTCCACGGCCTTGGCCGTCCCACGCCCCAGGTGCTCGATACCGGCCTCCATGTCCATCACCACCACCTCGTCGCGCATCACCACCACATGGCGCACCAGCGCTTTGAGCAGTGAACTCTCCGGGCAGAAGCAGCCGGCACCGCCTTTTTCGACGCCCCCCAGGCGCATCATCTTGATGTTGTTCATCTTCATCGAAAGCGCGTCGGGAAGGTCGTCCACCTTGGGGTTCAGGCTGAAAAACTGCCCGACACTTCCCGGCATGGCGCCGGTGCGCTCAAAAATCAGGTTTTTCATCTGGGAAATGGGGGTGATGGCATCGGCGCCGCGAATGCCGATGGCGCCGGCAAGGTTGGCGTCCGGGTCCGCATCAATGGCCAGTACGTGTTTGCCGGCGGCGTCCAGCGCCCGGATCATGAGCGCCGAAAACGTGGTCTTGCCCACACCGCCTTTGCCGCTGACAGCGATCTTCATGGGGCGTTTCCTTTTTCTGCAGTAAGTATAAGGGTCAAAATTCGGTTGTTTTCAAAAAATCACCCATAGTATAAGACACAATCGACGTCGGGCAAGCGAATCCTCAATGATGACACAAGGCAATCGCGAATAACACTTGGCATGCGTGAAGCCGGGCTCCCTCCTGATCAGCGTACACCCAGGTTCAGCGGGCGTCCAGCGACGTGCCATTGCTCTTGCCAGACGACACCCCGGCATTTCCGACGATGAAAAGCATGAAAAATGAAAACCAGTCCCTCCCGGCCATCCTGGCACCGGCCGGCAGCCGCGACAGTTTCCTGGCGGCCCTGGCCGCCGGCGCCGACGCTGTTTACTGCGGCCTGAAGCACTTCTCGGCGCGCATGGAGGCCAAGAACTTCAGCGTGCCGGAGCTGGCGCGGCTAACCGCACTGGCCCACCGACTCGGCAGGCAGGTCTTTGTCGCCCTGAACACCGTGGTCAAGCCCGACGAACTGGCAGCCGCGGGCGCTCTCATCGCCCAACTGGAACGCCAAGTGCGGGCCGATGCGCTCATCGTTCAGGACCCTGGCATTGCCGAACTGGCCCGCCAGGCGGGCTTTTCGGGATCACTGCACCTCTCCACGCTGGCCAACGTCAGCTTCCCCGCCGCCCTGCGGGCCGCAGCGCAAATTCCGGGTGTCGACCGCGTGGTGCTGCCCCGCGAGCTGGGCATCGACGAGATCCGGGCCATGGCGGCGGCCTGCCCAGACGGCCTGGACCTGGAGGTATTCATCCACGGCGCCCTGTGCTTCTGCGTCTCGGGGCGGTGCTACTGGAGCAGTTACCTGGGTGGCCGCAGCGGCCTGCGCGGACGCTGCGTGCAGCCCTGCCGCCGCATGTTCCGCCAGCGCGCCGATGCCCGCCGCAGCTTCTCATGCCAGGATTTCAGCCTGGACGTGCTGGTACGCGTGCTGCAGCAGATCCCACGGGTGCGCACCTGGAAGATCGAGGGCCGCAAGAAAGGCCCCCACTACGTTTACTACACCGTGCGCGCCTATCGCATGCTACGCGACGAAGGCGGCGATCCAGGGGCCAAAAAAGCGGCCCTGGAACTGCTGGCCCACGCCCTGGGGCGCACCACGACCCACTACAATTTCCTGCCCCAGCGCCCCCGGCACCCGGTGGATACCGGGCGCCAGACCGGCTCGGGCCTGTTCGTGGGCAAGACCCGCGGCGGCGGGCGCAAGGCCATTCTCCAGCCCCGGCGGGCGCTGCTGCCCGGCGACAAGCTGCGCATCGGCTACGAGGACGGCCGCGGACACCACCTCTATCGTTTGGCCAAGGCGGTGCCGGCCAAAGGACGCTTCATTCTGCCGCCGTCCGCGGCCGCGGGCGTGGCCCCGGGAACGCCGGTGTTTCTCACCGACCGCCGCGAACCCGCCCTGGACAAGAAAATCGCGGCGCTGGAAAAGCAGCTGCCGGAGATGCGCTCCGACGCTTCGGCTACGGCGCCCTTGCGCCCCCGGCTCTCGCCGCCCGCGCCGGCGCCGCACGGCAAACCCCTGCACATGACCGTCGCCCGGCGGCGGCCGTCGGCCGAAAAGCATCGGGCCCTCGGCCTGTGGCTCGATGCCGACGCCCCTCCCCCCAAAGCGGGGGGCTCGCCGGCCGGCGTCTGGTGGTGGCTGCCGCCGGTGGTCTGGCCCGGGGGACAGGAGCGCCTGCGCCGCACCATAGACGGCCTCGTCTCGCGGGGCGCACGCCGTTTCATGGTAAACGCGCCCTGGCAGCGGACCCTGTTCACGGACATGCGCCGCCTGACCCTGTGGGCGGGGCCCTTCTGCAACATCACCAATGCCCTGACCCTGGAGCGCCTGCAGGCCATGGGGTTCGCCGGCGCCGTGGTCAGCCCCGAGCTGGGTGCCGCGGACTACCGCCGCCTGTCGGCCCAGAGCACCCTGCCCCTGGGCATCGTAATCTCGGGAAATTGGCCGCTGGGCGTCTCGCGCATCGCACCGGCCGACCTGAAAGCCGGTGAACCCTTCAGCAGCCCACGGGGCGAACAGGCCTGGTACGTGCGCCACGGGGATCTTTTCTGGATTTTTCCCAACTGGCGCATCGACCTGGAAGCGCACACCGAGGCCCTTCGCAGAATGGGCTACCGGCTGCTGATTCATCTGAGGGAACCGGTGCCGCCGGGCGTGAAAATCAAGCAGCGGGCCGGCCTCTGGAACTGGAAACTGGGAATGAAATAGGAGTGTGCCGATGAACCAGCCCATCGTCTTCTGCGACAGCTTCAGCGTGGCCCTGGGCAAGGGTCCGGACATGGCGGACATCACCGCCGAACTGCAGCGTGTGCTGGCCGCCTCGGGCGTAGACCAAGGCGTGCTGAGCGCGTTTGTGACCGGCTCGACCGGTTCACTGACCAGCATCGAGTACGAGCCCGGCGTGGTAGCGGATCTGCGGCGCGCCATAGAGCGCCTGGCGCCGCCGGATGCGGTCTACGAGCACGAAAAGGCCTGGCATGACGGCAACGGCCACAGCCACGTGCAGGCCGCCCTGATGGGGCCGTCCATCAGTCTGCCCGTGCGTGGCGGCCGCCTGCACCTGGGAACTTGGCAGCAGGTGATCGTCGTCAACCACGACGCCCGCGCCCGCAGGCGTTCCGTCGAGGTGACCATCTGGGGAACCACGAATCAGTCGCCCTGAAGCTCTTTTTTCAGGCGGCTTTCCAGGTCGGCAAAGAGGTCCTTCTTACGGTGGGCCTGCTTTTTTCGCAGGGTGTTGATCTTCTCCTCCAGGTGGCTGCGGGAGGCTTGGAATTGCTTGAGTTCCCTGTCCAGCTGCGATTCGGTCTCGGTGCGGTCGATGCGCTCGATGCCGAGATGGTCCCTGATGAACAACCGGTCCCCGTGGGCCCCGGCCGGACGCTCGATGACCCCCAGTTTCTCCAAGCGGTGGCAGATGAAGTTGACGCGGTCCAGGGAAAAGGAAAGCTTGCGGCAGATGCCTTCGACCGTGGCCGGCTGTCCGCTTTGGTGTTCGAGCACGCGGATGGCCGCCACCACCAGATGCGCCATGTTGTAAAAATCGTAGTCGCCGGTCATGCGCGGGGTTCCTTGTCCCGGGTGAATGGCTCACAGCACCCGTCCCTTCTTGACATGAGACGCCAAGCAGAGTAACAGTTTCCTTTGATTTGTCAATACCGGGGAGCCGCTTTCCGGTCGCATGGAGAGCCCAACCAGAAAGCCTCACTCAAAAAGGGGAGAGCAGAAGATGACCGAAATCGTCGATGTCAAAGCCAGAGAGATACTGGATTCCAGAGGAAATCCAACCGTAGAAGTCGACATGGAACTGGCCTGCGGTGCGGTGGGTCGCGCGGCGGTGCCGTCGGGTGCTTCCACCGGTACGCGCGAGGCGCTGGAACTGCGCAATAAGAGGGCCAAGCGATACGGCGGCAAGGGCGTGGCCACGGCCGTGCAGAATGTTAACAGGGTCATCGCCCCCGACATCCTGGGCATGGACGCCGCCGACCAGGTGGCGCTGGACATGCACCTGATCGCTCTGGATGGCACGGCCAACAAGTCCAAGCTGGGCGCCAACGCCATTCTGGGCGTTTCCCTGGCGGCGGCCCGGGCGGCGGCCGACGCTTTCGGACAGCCGCTCTACCAGTACCTGGGCGGCATCAACGCACGCTACCTCCCCCTTCCGATGATGAATATCGTCAACGGCGGGGTGCACGCCGCCAACAACCTGGACATCCAGGAGTTCATGATCGTCCCGGTGGGCGCCAAATCCATCAGCCAGGCTGTACAGATGGGCGCCGAGACCTTCCACGCCCTGAAAAAAATCCTCAAGGCCAAGGGTATGCCCACCTCGGTGGGCGATGAGGGAGGCTTCGCACCCGACTTTGAGTCCCACGAGGCGGCCCTGAAGACCATCATGGAAGCCATCGCCAAAGCCGGCTACAAGCCCGGCAAGGACATCGGCCTGGCGCTGGACCCGGCCGCCAGCGAGTTTTACGAAAAGGGCAAGTACGTGCTCAAGTCGGAAAAACGCAAACTATCCTCGGATCAGATGATCGACTACTGGGAAAAACTCATCGACGAGTTTCCCATCCTCTCCATCGAAGACGGCCTGGCCGAACAGGACTGGAAAGGATGGGAGAAGATGACCGACCGACTGGAGGGGTCCATCCAGATCGTTGGAGACGATATCTTCGTCACCAACCCCAAGATCTTCAAGAAAGGCATCGAATCCGGCATAGCCAACGCGATTCTCATCAAGCTCAACCAGATCGGCACCCTGACCGAGACGCTCGAGACCATCGAGATGGCCAAGCAGGCCGGTTACATGACGGTGGTTTCGCACCGCTCAGGAGAGACCGAAGACACCTTTATTGCCGACCTGGCGGTGGGCATCAACAGCGGCCAGATAAAAACCGGATCGCTGTCGCGCAGCGACCGGGTTGCCAAGTACAACCAGCTCATCCGGATAGAAGAGGAACTCGGGGAGGCAGCCCTGTTCTCATCGGAAGTACTTTGATCGCAAAGGCGTTTCTCTTTCAGCGACCAGGTGGTGGGAAAACGGCTCCCCGTCTGAAACCTGATACCTGACGGCTGATACCTGAAACCTGACAGCTGATTGACATGGGCCGTATTTTCGCCGTAGGTGACATCCACGGGTGCATCGACAAGCTCGATGCACTGTTGGACAGTATTGACATCGACTTCAGCCGGGACCGGCTGCTATTCGTAGGAGACTACATCGACCGGGGGGCGGACCCCTTTGCTGTGGTGGATCGGGTGGTGGCGCTCAAGAAGCAGTACCCGGGCCGCGTCATCACCCTCAAGGGAAACCACGAGGCCATGCTGCTCGACTTCCTGTCGGGAGAGGACGATTTCAGCTTCCTGGCCAACGGCGGAACGGCCACGCTGGACAGCTATGAGCGGCACGGGGCCAATCCCCGCGCCATGCCCCCTGACCACCTGGCATTCTACGAGTCGCTGGTGCTGTACCACGAGACCGAAGAGTACATTTTCGTACACGCCGGCCTCAAACCCCGGGTGCCGTTGGAGCGCCAGTCTCCCCACGACATGATGTGGATCCGCAGCCGGTTCATCCGCTCCAAATACGACTTCGGCAAGATCGTGGTCTTCGGGCACACACCTTTCCGGGAGCCGCTGATGGAGCCCAACAAAATCGGCATTGACACCGGGGCGGTATACGGGCGCAAGCTGACCTGCCTGCAGCTGCCGGACTTTATCTTTTTTTTCGCCCAGTAAACCGGCGGTTCGCCGGACGACGAGACGGCCCATGGACGGCCACCCCCGTTGAAGCTGGGACTTTTCTTTGAACCGCCATGAGGGCCGCGGTACCAGACCCGCGAACCCGCCCTCTGCCATTATTCTCTCAGGGAGACGACGATGCGGCTTTTTTCCAGGCGCTTTCCGCCGCTTGCGGCGGCTGCTCTGCTGTTGTTCTGCGCCTCGCCCCGGGCCATGGCATACGTGCTGCCCGGCCCCTACCTGGTGGGCATGACGGCCCGCGGGATGGGATCGGCCCGCACCCTGCTGGTCGAACAGCGACAGGTCCTCTTCGGCCTGGCCGAGAGCGGGCAGGGCCATGAAATCACGGAGATCCTGCGCTACCGCTTCCCCCTCGACCTGCGTTCGGACGTGTCCACGGCCGTCGCCCGGCGAACGTTCATCCAACGGGGCAGCCGGCAGGTGACCGTTATAGACGGACGGGTGGTTCCCGGCGCCGATCACCGCCTGGACCGCTACCGGGATCTGCTGCTGGCCCGCAGCCGGACGGAACTGCGCAACCGCCTGGTGGCGGCGGACATCGATATCGGCGTGTCCAGCCTGGGGCACGACGGCCCTGTGGTGGTCTACGTCCTGGGAGCCGCCTTCCCGGATACCACCCTTCCCCAGTTGTGGATCGAGCAGGAACGCTTCCTGCCGGTGCGCTGGATCCTGTACCCATCGACGCCGTCGGCCCAAGGGGTGCAGCAGGTCGAATTCCGTTTCCAGAAATGGGAACAGCTCGCCGGGGGCCTGTGGTATCCCATGCGCGTGGAGTGCTACGAGAACCAGATTCTGGTGCGCGAGATTACCGTGGTGCGCACGCGGGTCGACGAACCGTTCGACAAGGGCCTCTTCGACCTGCAGCAGTTCAAGGCGGCGACGCCGGCCCCAACGGAAAAGCCGGTCGCCGCCCCGCAGTCCCCCGACATGGAAGAGGTGCAGAAAACCATCGAGGATTTCAAGAAGATCTACCAGTAGCGCGGCGGGCAAAAATTGGCTTTCCAAAAGGCACCGGTTGTGCTACCTGTCGGGCGACTTCAGCAGCGCTGCGGCGCGCTTACACAGCCAGTCCGGCACCGTGACTTTCAATTCATCAACATAACCGCCCGCTTCGGTGGGAACGATTTCTCGCGGGGTACACTATGGCCACCAACTCGAAGTTCATTTTCGTTACGGGAGGGGTGCTTTCTTCGCTTGGCAAGGGGCTGGCCTCGGCCGCCATCGGGGCCCTGCTGGAGAGCCGGGGGCTGTCGGTCACCATCCAGAAACTGGACCCCTATATTAATGTGGACCCGGGGACCATGAACCCGTTCCAGCACGGAGAGGTCTTCGTCACCGATGACGGCACCGAGACCGACCTGGACCTGGGGCACTACGAGCGATTCACCCACGCCAAACTGGGCCGCGACAACAACTTCACCACCGGCAAAATCTATCACGCAGTCATCACCAAGGAACGGCGCGGCGATTACCTGGGCGGCACGGTGCAGGTGATCCCCCACATTACCGATGAAATCAAGTCCAGCATCAAGCTGGTCGCCAGGGACGTGGACATCGTCATCGTCGAGATCGGCGGCACCATCGGCGACATTGAGAGCCTGCCGTTCCTGGAGGCCATCCGCCAGTTCAAGGCCGACGTGGGAAAGGAAAACGTAATCTACATCCACCTTACGCTGGTGCCGTACGTGGGCACCGCCGGCGAGCTAAAGACCAAACCCACCCAGCACAGCGTCAAGGAACTGCGCAGCATCGGCATCCAGCCGGATATCCTGTTGTGCCGCACGGACCGCTACCTGTCCACCGAGATCAAGCGCAAGATCGCGCTGTTCTGCAACGTGGGCGTAGACGAGGTCATCACGGCCAAGGACGTGGACTGCATCTACGAGGTGCCCCTGGTTTTCCATAGCGAGGGGCTGGACGACAAGATCGTCGAACTGCTGCACATCTGGACCCGCGCCCCCCGCCTGGAGCCGTGGCGCCAGCTCATCGAGCGATTCAAATCACCGACCCACGAGGTCACCATCGCCATCGTGGGCAAGTACGTGGATCTCACCGAGTCTTACAAGAGCCTCAACGAGGCCCTCTACCACGGCGGCATCGCCAACGACTGCCGGGTGCACCTGAACTTCATCGACTCGGAAACCATCGACGAGGACAACTGCGCCGAGGTCCTGGCCAACGCCGACGGCGTGCTGGTGCCCGGCGGGTTCGGCTCGCGGGGGGTGGACGGCAAGATCTGCGCGGCGCGCTACGCCCGCGAGAACCGCATCCCCTACTTCGGCATCTGCCTGGGCATGCACATTGCGGTGATCGAATTTGCGCGCAACGTGGTGGGTCTCGCAGACGCCCACAGCTCGGAGTTCGACATGACCACGCCCAACCCCGTGATCTACCTGATGAAGGAGTGGTACGACGACAAAACCGGCACCATCCAGCGCCGCGACATCCACTCCGACAAGGGTGGCACCATGCGGCTGGGGGCCTATCCCTGCCTGCTAAAACCCGACACCATCGCCGCGCGCGCCTACGGCCAATCCGAGATCTCCGAGCGCCACCGGCACCGCTACGAGTTCAACAACGACTATATCGAGGTGTTTGAGAAAAACGGACTGGTCATCAGCGGCAAATCCCCCAGCGGCGACCTGGTGGAGATCGTCGAACTGGCCGACCACCCCTGGTTCCTGGGCTGTCAGTTCCACCCGGAGTTCAAATCGCGCCCCATGGATCCGCACCCGCTTTTCAGAAGTTTCATCGCCGCGGCGCTGAAAAAAGCCGGCGACAGGCCGCCTTCACAATAGACCGGCGGTCCGCCCGACGACGCGCAAAGGCCGCAGGGAGCAGCTTCGCTCTCCGCGGCCTTTGTGTTCTTGCAAAAAACCGGTGCGACATCAGGCGCCGCAGGTCTCGGCCACCACCTCGTAGGCCTTTTCCAGGGCCTCGTCCAGCTTCTGCGGCCGGGTTCCGCCGGCCTGGGCCATGTCCGGCCGTCCGCCGCCGCCGCCGCCCACCACGGCGGCCACCTGCTTGACGATGCGGCCGGCGTGACAGCGCCCGGCGAGATCCTTGGTGACCAGTGCGATGAGCAGGGCTTTTTCGCCGGCCGCGCTGCCCAACACCACCACGCCGCTGCCGATTTTCTCTTTCAGGCGGTCTCCGAGTTCGCGCAGGGCCGCCGGTGTTTCGGCCGACACCTTCTGCACCAGCACCCGCACCCCGCCGATCTCCCGGATGCTGCCCTCGATGTCCTGCAACGACTGGGCGGCCAGGCGTGCCCGCAGTTCCTCCACCTGGCGCTCCAGCGCCTTGAGGCCCGAAAGCAGCTTTTCGATGCGCTCGGGAACCGCGGCCGGGGTCTCGCGCAGCAGGTGCGCCGCCTGGTTGAGCAGATGCGCGTTCTGCTGGACGTGGCGCACGGCTTCTTCACCGGTCAGGGCTTCGATGCGCCGAATGCCGGCCGCCACCCCGGACTCGGAGACGATCTTGAACAGCCCGATGTCTCCCGTACGCCCGGTGTGGGTGCCGCCGCACAGTTCACGGCTGAATTCTTCCAGCGAGATCACCCGCACGCGCTCGCCGTACTTCTCCTCGAAAAGGGCCGTGGCGCCGGACTTCAGGGCCTCGTCCATGTCCATCTCCTGAACGACCACCGGTACGTTCTCGCGGATGCGGGCGTTGACCATGTCCTCGATGCGCATCAGGTCCGCTTCCGCCACCTGGGAGAAGTGGGTGAAGTCGAAACGCAGCTTGTCCGGGGCCACCAGGGAGCCGGCCTGCTTGACGTGGTCGCCCAGCACCTGGCGCAGCGCCCAGTGCAGGATGTGGGTGGCCGTGTGGTTGCGGGCCGTGGCGGCTCGCAGCCGGTCGTCCACGCGCAGGCGCACCTTTTCGCCGGGCCGGATAGCGCCCTCGACCACCCGGCCGCGGTGGATGACCAGGCCGGTGGGATCCTTGACGGTGTCCTCGATCTGCATGCGTCCGGCCCCGGCGATCACCGTGCCGCGGTCGCCCACCTGCCCGCCGGCCTCGGCGTAAAAAGGCGTCACGTCGGTGACCAGTTCAACCTCCTGCCCGGCTTCGGCCTGTTGCAGCTCACGACCGTCTTGCACCAGCGCCAGCACTTCGGCCTCGGCCTCCAGTCCGACGTATCCCACGAACGCTGTCTGGCGCCCGGCGGAAGACAGTTTTCGGTAGGCCTCGGCGGCCGCGGCAAAGGTGCTCACGGTGCGCGAACGACGCCGCTGGCCCTCCATGGCGCGCTCGAAGCCCTCCATGTCCAGGGTCATCCCCTCGTCGCGCACCACGTCGCGCACGATGTCCACCGGGAAGCCGTAAGTGTCGTAGAGCTTGAAAATCAGCTCGCCGGGCACGCGCGTGCGGCCGTCGGCGCGAAGCTCGGCCAGGGCGTCGTTGAGCACCTTGAGCCCGTGGTCCAGGGTCTCGGAAAAACGCACCTCCTCGTTCTTGATGACGCTGGTAATGAAGGCGCGCGAGTCGTAGAGTTCCGGGTAAGCAGGCTTCATGACATCGAAAACCACGCTGGCGGTCTCGTGCAGGAAAGGTTTCTGCAGGCCGATGTTGCGGCCGTAACGAATGGCCCGCCGCATGATGCGCCGCAACACGTAGCCGCGCCCCTCGTTGGCGGGCAGGATGCCGTCTCCGATCAGAAAGGCCGCCGCGCGGCTGTGGTCGGCGATAACCTTCATGGCCACGTCGGTCTCGGCGGACTGGCCCAGCCGCATGCCGGACAGTTCTCCGGTGCGGTGCATGATGGGCAGGAACAGATCGGTGTCGAAATTGGTGGGCACGTCCTGCACGATGGAGGCCATGCGCTCCAGCCCCAGACCGGTGTCGATGCTGGGGCTGGGAAGCGGTGTCATCTCACCGGAGGCGTCGCGGTTGAACTGCATGAACACCAGGTTCCATATCTCCAGAAAGCGGTCGCACTCGCATCCCAGGGTGCACTCTGGGCGACCACAGCCGTGCTCGGCCCCCCGGTCGATGTGGATCTCCGAGCACGGTCCGCAGGGCCCCGTGTCTCCCATGGCCCAGAAGTTATCCTTCTCACCGAAGCGCCGGATGCGATCGGCGGGCACGCCGATGCGCTGCTGCCAGATGTCGCCGGCCTCGTCGTCGTCCAGGTAGATGGACACCCACAGCTTGTCTTCCGGCAGCCCGTAGCCGTTGGTGAGCAGGTCCCAGGCGTACTCGATGGCCTTTTCCTTGAAATAGTCGCCAAAGGAGAAGTTGCCCAGCATCTCAAAGAAGGTGTGGTGCCGGGCGGTGTAGCCCACATTTTCCAGGTCGTTGTGCTTGCCACCGGCGCGCACGCACTTCTGGGAGGTGGTGGCGCGCACGTAGGGGCGCTTTTCGTCCCCCAAAAAGACTCGCTTGAACTGCACCATGCCCGCGTTGACAAACAGCAGGGTGGGATCGTCCTGGGGCACCAGCGAAGAGCTGCGCACGATCTGGTGCCCGCGTTTTTCGAAATACTCCAGAAAGGTTCGGCGAACCTGGTTGCCGGTCATGGATTGGATGGTCATGGAAATCGATCTCCCTTAACGATTTTGCGCCGCACACGCTGGTCCGCGGCCCGCAATACCCAAAAGCCCCCGCAGGCAATGCGCCGCTATTCCGAGGCCTTCCGCAAACAGGCACTGTCTTGCAGGTTTTTCTTTGTAGTTATTGTGTTATAAATTTTCCAAAAGGAAACCTTAAAGTTTAGACGGCCGACAGCGGAACCCGCTAAAGATTCAGCCCGCCTCTTTTTCCGCAGCACCTGTCGCGTCGGCCTCTCCGGCCTCCTCGGCGAGTCCCAGGGCTACCCTCACCTGCTGGTGGATCTTGGCCAGCATATCCGGGTTGTCCTTCAGGAAAGCCTTGGCGTTGTTGCGCCCCTGACCGATGCGCTCGCCCTGGTAGGAGTACCAGGAACCGCTTTTTTCCACCACACCGGCGGTCACACCGGCATCGATGAGGTCGCCGATCAGCGAAATGCCCTCGCCGTACATGATGTCGAACTCGGCGTCTTTGAAAGGCGGCGCCAGCTTGTTTTTGACCACCCGCACCCGCGTGCGGTTGCCCACCACCTCGGTGCCGTCCTTGATGGCCCCGATGCGGCGGATGTCCAGCCGCACGGAGGAGTAGAACTTTAGCGCATTGCCGCCGGTGGTGGTCTCGGGATTGCCGAAAACCACCCCGATCTTCATGCGGATCTGGTTGATGAAAATCACGGCCGTCATGGTCTTTCCGATGGTGCCGGTAAGCTTGCGCAGGGCCTGGGACATGAGCCGCGCCTGCAGGCCCATGTGGGAATCGCCCATCTCGCCCTCGATCTCGGCGCGCGGCACCAGCGCGGCCACCGAGTCGATCACCACGATGTCGATGGCGCCGCTGCGCACCAGCATGTCGGCGATCTCCAGGGCCTGCTCCCCGGTGTCGGGCTGTGAGACCAGCAGTTCGTCGCAGTTGACCCCCAACCGGCGGGCGTAGGCCGTGTCCAGGGCATGCTCGGCATCGATGAAGGCGGCGATGCCGCCCTGGCGCTGGACTTCGGCCACGGCGTGCAGCGCGAGGGTCGTTTTACCGGAAGATTCGGGGCCGAAGATCTCGGTGACCCTTCCCTTGGGAAGCCCGCCGACGCCCAGGGCTTTGTCCAAAGAGACCGAGCCGGTGGAAATCACCGGGACATCGGCCACGGCACGGCTGCCGAGTTTCATGATGGCGCCCTTGCCGAACTGGCGTTCGATCTGGATCATGGCGCTTTCCACAGCCTTGGTCTTGTCGGCTGAAACAGTCACGTCGATAGTCCTCCTGTAAGAAAAACGGTTTACGTTTCCCGGTTGCTGGTTGAGGTTCGATTTTCGCCGGGTCTGTCCGCGGGCAGTGTCCAGCGCCCCAGGGCCGTGTACACCGCCCCGCCGGGCGTCCGTTCACTGCGGTACAGCACCAGGCGCTCGGCGGCAAAAACCGCCGGTGCACCCCCCGCGCCGGCCCTGAGGGCTCCCGCAAGCCGTTCGGGGTCCACGCGCCGCTTGAAGCGTCCCAGCGTAAGGTGTGCCCGGAAGGCGCGCTTGTCCATCGGGAAAAGAACGCCGTCAGCGGCCGCCAGGGCGAAATCCACGGCCTGCTTGATTTCCCGCAGCTTCCCGATCTCACCGCCCAGCCCGGCCCATATCACCCGGGGCCGCCGCAAATCGGGAAACACGCCCAGGCTGCCAACTTTGAGCGCCGGGGCCGTCAGGGCGGCAGGCAGCGGGTCCAGTGCCGCGCGAATCAGGGATATGGCGGACGGCGGCACATCGCCCAGAAAACGCACCGTCAGGTGGCTGTTCTCCGGCCGCACCCAGTTCGCCCGCAGCCCCTGCCTTCGCAAAAGCGCCTGCAACTGCAAAAGGTTGCTGCGGATATTCCCCGGCACGTCCAGGGCGATGAAAGCTCTGATACTGCCACTGGCCATGCGCAACCGATCCCTTCCTGCCGGTCCCTGGCCGGCGGTCCGTCCGTCAGGACGGCAGCGTAAACTGAGGGGTTCCCAGCAGGAATTCGCCGGCAGCGATTCTCTCCTTCAGCAGTCCGGCGATCCGGCGTGCCCTGACAACACTCGACAGCGGCACGGTGGGAATACGCCGTCCCTTGAGCTGTATGGCACCGCTTTTGAGCTCGGCGTAGCTGACCATGCCGTGGCTCCTGGCGCGACCGTTGGGATAGTCGTTGCCGTAGTCGATAATCTGGGTGAAAATTTCCTCGTCGGAGACCCCCGTGAAACGCGCCATCTCCTCGTTCAGGATCGGTATGGGAACGCCGAGGCCCACGGCCAGCGACACCCCGTAGCCCTGGATGCTCACGCCCACCAGCCACTCGGGGCTCATCTGCTTCATGTCCCCCATGACCCACAGGGTGCCGGCAGGACTGACGGGAACGCCGCCGGCGGTGCGTTCGGCACCGGGATTGTGCTGGGTGCCGTGCCAGGTGACATAGCCTTCCCCGCCGCCGAGAAAAATGCGCGTTCCCAGTCCAATGGTCCGGTAGTACGGGTCGTTCATCAGGGGGCTGAGCTGTCCGGCCGAACAGTAGTTGGCGTTGCCGGCCATGGGCTTCAGGGCCCCCATGTAGGTGTAAATGGTCTTCTTGGACAGGTTGATGGCACAGTTGTAGTTCTGGTACCCGTTTCGCGGGTTGCACAGCGTAGCCTGCCGAACAGCGTCGAGGGTGATGTGTTTTTCCAGGCTCTTGCGCGGGTAGCAGTCGGTACCGTACGCCTCGGCGCGCAACGCGATCCGACGGCTGGCCACCAAGTCCTGGATCACGTGCCCGCCGCCGTAACGGAACTCCCCGGGGTAGACCTGGTTGGCAGGGTCGTCCCGTCGCAGTTCGGTGGCCCCGATGTAGCAGTCCACGGCGGCCACGCCGGCGTAAGCCGGCACCTGGTTGAGCCACACCCGCGAGGCCTTGATGCCGGGCACGGAATGCCCGAAATTGATGAAAGCCCCCGAAGAGCACATGGGCGCAAAGGTGCCCGTGGTGACCACGTCCACCTGACGGGCGGCCTCGGCAGGGCCGTTGTCGCGCACGATGTCCACCATCTCGTCGGCGGTCACGACCACCACCTCGCCACGCCGGATCCTTTCGTTGATCTGATCGTAGCTTTTGGTGACGCTGTTCTTTTTCACTGTTTCACGCTCTTTCCGGACCCGGCGGACGACGCGTCCGTCGGGGCTGCAGCCGGTACGCCCGCCTCGGCAAGCTTGTCGGTGACGTTGTTGCGGATCCAGGCCGCATCCCACCACTCGATGGGATTGACGAAGGTCTGGTGCACCATCATGGCATAGTGCAGGTGATCGCCGCCGGCCAGGCCGGTGGCGCCGGTGAGCCCCAGCACCTCGCCCTTTTGGACGGTCTGGCCCTTTTCCACGTCGATGCGGCTCAGATGGGAGTACAGGCTGAAAAGGCCAAACCCGTGGTCCAGCACCACGGTGTTGCCGTAAATGCCCACCGTGCCGGTAAAGGCCACGCGCCCATTGTTGGCGGCCGGCACCTTGGCCCGCGCCAGGGAAGCCAGATCGACCCCCAGGTGCACCTGGTGGTCGACCACCTTTCCCTTGTACCTGTAGTCCCGCTGGTCGGCAAAGCGGGCCCGCGGCGCAGAGTTGGGCAGCCGCATGAAAGTTCCCTTCCAGTACATGCGGGCATCGCTGTGCCGTCCGATGGCCACCAGCTGGTCGTAGTTTTTGCGCCGCAGTTCGCCGTTGACCTTCAAAAACACGTCGATGAGGGGCTGCCCCGATGTCTGGGGCACTTCGGCTTCGAATTCCGGCATCTTGCGCTTCAGAAAACCGTCCGTAATGTTGATGACGTCCTTACGGAAACGCTTGCGCCGGATGTGGTGATAAAAACCCGCCTTGGCGCTGTTGCCGGCCTTGTCCACGGCCGTCACCACCATCTTGGTGCCCACGCCCTGGCGGTAGTCCAGTGCGATGAAGGCCACGTACAGCTGCGGGTCCCGGTAGTAGCCGCTGCGGCCCGGAAAAAAATTCTCCCCCACCAGCACGCCGCTTTTCTCACAGGGTTCGAAGAGCCGGTAGATGACCACTCCGGCGCCGCCCTGGTTGATGTTGTGGGCCTTGCTGACCACCTCAATGCGTGGCGGACGGGTATCGATGACGATGGGTTTTTCCAGCACCGTCCGGTTGCCGCGCAGCCAGTTGCGCCACGAGTAGTCGGAGACCACGATGCGCAGCACGGCCTTGCCGTCGGAGATTTTGAGCGCCCGCTTGTCGATCTTGAAGGTCTCTGCGGCCTGGTGCACCTCGCCGCCGCGGATAAAGACGTCTCCGGCGAAAGCCTTGTCCAGCAGGTCATAGGTCTTGCCGTCCTTGACCAGTTCGGCCCGCAGGCCGCGCAGACCGCTCTTGGGGTCGGCGGCAGTCACTCGGATTTCCTGGGTGGCTCCGATAGCCTCTTTCTGCGGCGTGACCTCCACGGTGGGTCTGGCGCTCTCGAACTTCATATAGAACACCACGGCAAGCGGGATGAGCACCAGCAGGCACACGACGATGATCAGCTTGGATTTGTATCGCTTTTTCTTGCCCAGCAATCTTTTCAACTCCTCCGTGCGGCCGCGGCGGGAAGGTCCCGGCACTGGTGTGAAATCCGCCCGCGAAGCCGACTCGCACACGAAATGGGTGTCTCCGGGTGGAAATAAGAATGGCAACAATAACAACAATAAAGAGGGTAATCAAGGCCTGATTTGGGGTTTTTTCGTTTCTTGACTTTTCAACGCCTGCGGGATAAATATGAAGCCAAAACAGCGGGCTCGCGGGGGTTTGCGGGCGGCGCGGGAACCGGTTTAAGAGCTATCGGAGGCGGGAAATTCATGAGCCAGCAGACAGTCGGTGTAGGTATCGGTGATTTTCGGGTTGGGGCGCGGCAGCCCCTGCTCCTGATCGCTGGCCCCTGCGTCATCGAGGACGTCGACATTACTTTTCACATCGCCGAGTACCTGCGGGACCTGACCGCCGGGATGGACCTTCCTTTCATTTTCAAGGCCTCCTACGACAAGGCCAACCGCACCTCCATCCGATCCTTCCGGGGGCCCGGTCCCGAAGAGGGGCTGAGCGTGCTTGGCGAGATCCGGCAGCGCTTCGGTATTCCCGTGATATCCGACGTGCACAGCGTTGCCCAGGTGGCGCCGGCGGCCGAGGTGCTGGACGTGATCCAGATCCCCGCCTTTCTCTGCCGGCAGACCGACCTGATCGTGGAAACCGCCCGCACCGGCCGGCCGGTAAACATCAAAAAGGGGCAGTTCCTGGCCCCCTGGGACATGGCCAACGTGGTGGCCAAGGCGGAATCGGTGGGCAACCGGCGTATTTTGATCACCGAACGCGGCGCCATGTTCGGCTACAACAACCTGGTGGTGGATTTCCGCGGCATCGCCATCATGCAGCAGACCGGCTGCCCGGTGATTTTCGACGCCACCCACAGCATCCAGCTGCCCGGCGGGGCAGGCAGCAGTTCGGGGGGGCAGCGCGAATTCGCGGCGCCCCTGGCGCGGGCGGCCGTGGCGGCCGGCGCCGACGGGGTCTTCATGGAAGTGCACCCCGACCCCGACAGGGCCCTTTGCGACGGGCCCAATTCCCTGCGGCTTGACGATGTGGGGCCGCTGCTCGCCCAATTGACGGCCATCCGCAAACTCCTGCACCGGGAAGAGCCGACATTCGGCAGTTGACACCTTTTCGGCATTTGTCAAAGGGGCAATGATGATTATACTTGTAAGGCAACAGGCGGTGGTGCCGCCACGGCGACACCGGGCCGGCGCGGCATCATGATTTCCGAGCTTCTCAAGGCCGTGCGCCTGCTGATACTGGATGTCGACGGTGTGCTGACCACCGGTGAAATCACACTGGACAGCAGGGGCCGGGAGATTAAGCGCTTCGACGTCAAGGACGGGCTGGGAATCCGCCTGCTGCAGCGGGCGGGCATCCCGACAGCCATTGCCACCGGCCGATGCTCGGATGCCCTGCGGCACCGATGCCGCGAACTGGGCATCGAAATGCTCTTCGACGATCTGGCCGACAAGACCACGGTGGTGGAGATCCTCTCCGCGCGAACGGGGCTGACGCCCCCGCAGATGGCCTTCGCGGGAGACGACCTGCCGGATCTTGCCCTGATGGGGCGTGTCGGGCTCGCCATCGCCGTGGCCAACGCGCACCCCGTGGTGCAGCGCAGGGCGCATCTGGTCACTCGGGCCGAAGGGGGCCGGGGCGCCGTTAGGGAAATATGCGAGTCGATTCTCAACGCCCAGGGGCGCTGGGATGATATCATAGGAATCTTTCTGCAATGACCTACATCAGTGTATCCAGAAAGCTGCGCGTCGCGCTGATCGTGGTGATGATCACCATCGTCGGCGGTGTGACCGCCATCTTTCTCACCTACCGCACCCCTGAATCGACCGAGGAGGCGGAAATCGCGCCGGTGGAATCCAAGGCCGACATCTCCATCGGCAAGGTTCACCACGTTTCCACCAAGGACGGCGTGGTGCAGTGGAGCTTGGACGCCCAGTCGGCCGAAGTCGTTGAAAACGGGCAGAAGGTCATCCTGCAGGACGTCGCGGTGATCTTTTACATGAAGGACGGCCAGAAGGCATACCTGACCGCTGACAAGGGCTTTCTGCGGGCCAGCACCAACGACATCGACGTCATGGGGAACGTGATCCTGCAATACCAGAATTTCACCCTGGAGACCGATATGCTGCGCTACCGCCACAAAAAGCGCCTGGTTTTCACCCATGAGCCCGTGCTGATTTCAGACGACCTTTCGCACCTCATGGCCGACTCCCTGTATTTCGATCTGAAATCCAACACGACCCATTTCAACGGCAACATAGAGGGGTTTCTAAGTGGGAAGTTCAAGCTTTGACCGCAACCTGACGAAAATAAAGACAGTCGCCGCGGGGGCGCTGCTGCTGCTTTTGGCCATGGCGATGCCCGTGGCCGTCGGAGCGGACCAGAAGCCCATCACCGCCGACAAGACCCGGGAAGCGCAGAAGATCCACATCACCTCGGATCGGCTGGAATCGCAGCCCAAGCAGAACCTGGTGGAATTCATAGGAAATGTGCACGTGCGTCAGGGAAATACGACCATCTCTTCGGATCGGCTCAAGATCTACTACCAGGGCGGCATGGACGCTCCTGGCAAAAGCAAAAAAAAGGGCCAGAAGAAGGGGGGCCAGGAGTCCATCAAGAAAATCGTGGCCCAGGGCAATGTGATCATCAAGATAGACGAGCGCATCGCCGTGGCCGACAAGGCCCAGTACACGCCGGGCACCGGGGAGATTATCCTGACCGGAAAGCAAGCCAAGATCAGCGAGGGGGCCAATTTCGTCGCGGGGGAAAAAATCACTTTCAACCGACGCTCCAACCGCATCACAGTCCAGCGCCGCGGCAAGCAGCGCGTAGAGGCGGTGTTTTTCTCCGAAACGGTCGATCCTGCCGGCATCACCGGGGGCGACGAGAAAAAGAAACAATAGGGCGCGCTTTTCTGTCCGCGGCGGATCCAGTGGCAAAACTATCCCTCGATAACCTAGTTAAAATTTACGGCGGCCGCAAGGTGGTCAACGATGTCAGCATACACGTGGGCAGTGGAGAAGTAGTGGGACTGCTGGGGCCCAACGGCGCCGGCAAGACCACCACCTTCTACATGGCCATCGGCATGATCCACCCCAACGACGGGAAAGTCTTTCTTGACGATGAGGACATAACAGACTATCCCATGCATATCCGGGCCCGCAAGGGCATCGGGTATCTGCCCCAGGAGAACTCGGTTTTCAGGAAATTGACCGTGAAACAGAACATCACGGCCATTCTTGAGAGCATGAAACTTTCCCGAGATGAGATCAACCGGCGGGCGGACACCCTACTGGAGGAACTGGGCATCATCCGCCTGTCGGACCAGAAGGCCAGTGTGCTGTCCGGGGGTGAGCGCCGGCGCCTGGAGATATCGCGGGCGCTGGCAACCAATCCGGCTTTCATCCTGCTCGACGAGCCTTTTGCCGGCATCGACCCACTGGCGGTCATCGACATCAAGGCTATCATCGGGCACCTGAAAGACCGCAGGATCGGGATCTTGATCTCCGATCACAACGTCCGGGAAACCCTGGAAGTCTGTGACCGGGCCTACATCCTGAACAACGGAGAGGTCATCGAAGCGGGCTCGCCGGAAACAATCGCGTCCAGCGAGATCGCCCGCCGTATTTACCTGGGAGACGAATTCTGTTTGCACTGAGACGACATGGCACTTGAACTGAGACAAGAGCTGAAGCTGACGCAACAGCTCATCATGACCCCGCAACTGCAGATGGCCATCAAGCTGCTGCAGCTCTCCAGGCTGGAATTGGTTGATGCCATCCGCCAGGAACTGGAGGAGAACCCGGTTCTTGAAGAGGTGCAGGAAACTGTCGCCGCCGAGCAGCCCGAAGTCGTCGAGTCCTCGGAAGAAAACGCCTCCACTGTAGAGGAAGTCAAGATCGAGGAGCGCATCCCCGACGACATTGACTGGAGCAACTACATCGACGAGTACAACTCCCCGGGGCGGACCAGTTACGAGATCGAACGTCATGAGGCGCCCAGTTACGAGTCGTTCATCGCCCGGCGCGAATCGCTCCAGGACCACCTCCTGTGGCAGCTGCTGATGACCGCGCCCGGTGAAAAGGAAGAGACCATCGGCAGCCTGATCATCGGGAATCTCAACTCGGACGGCTACCTGGACACCTCCATTGAGGATATCGCCGAAAACGCGCAGTGCGAACCCGCGGAGGTGGAAGATTTCCTGAAGGTCATGCAAACTTTCGATCCCATCGGCGTGTGCGCCCGGGACCTCAGGGAGTGCCTGCTGCTGCAGGCCCGCCACCTGGGCTTGGACGACACCCTGGTGGTGGACATCATCGAGAATCACCTCAATCACCTGCAAAACCGCAACTTCAAGGCCCTCAGCCGTGCCCTGAAAAAGGACATGAAGGAAATCGTGGCCGCGGTGGAAATCATCAAGCGGCTGGAGCCCAAGCCGGGGCGGCTTTTCAGCGAGGAGGAAGCCCAGCACATCATCCCGGACATCTATGTCTACAAGATGGACAACGAATTCGTCATCTGGCTCAACGACAACGGCATGCCGCGGCTGAAGGTCAACTCCTACTACCGTCGGGCACTGAGCCAGAACGGCAAGCTTTCGGACAGCGCCAAGGAGTACATGCAGGAAAAGATGCGTTCGGCCACCTGGCTGATCCGCAGCATCCATCAGCGCCAGAAGACCATCTACCGCGTGATGGAAAGCATCCTCAAGTTCCAGCGCGAATTTTTCGAAAAGGGCGTGGCCTACCTCAAGCCCATGGTGCTGCGCAATGTGGCCGAGGACATCGGCATGCACGAATCGACCATCAGCCGGGTGACGACCAACAAGTATGTTCACTGTCCCCAGGGCATCTTCGAGCTCAAATTCTTCTTCAACAGCGCCATCAGCCGCGTTCAGGGCGGCGCCGTGGCGTCGGTGAGCGTACAGGACCTGATCCGCCAGATCATCGAAAATGAGAACAGCCGCAAGCCGTACAGCGACAACCAGATCTCCGAAATCCTCAAGAAATACAACATCAACATTGCCCGCCGCACGGTGGCCAAGTACCGCGAGATGCTCAAGGTGCTGCCGTCAAGCAAGCGGAGGCAGTATTGACGGACCGGCCTCTCGACCGCCGGCCTGCAAAAGGGGCCGCGCTTTCAGCCGAACCTACTTCCACCATCTGAACAATACCGAAAAAAGGAGATGAGAGGTATGCAGACGTCGGTAACCTTTAAAAATCTTGACCCCTCGGAAACTTTGAAGGCATACGTCAGCAGCAAACTCGACCGTTTCGATAAATATCTGGACAACCCGGCGGAGGCCAATGTGGTGCTCTCGGTGGAAAAATTTCGCCATATCGCCGAAATCAATCTCACCGGAGACCGCATTGCCGTCATCGGCAAGGAAGAGACCGAAGATATGTATTCGGCCATCGACATGGCCCTGGACAAGCTGGAGAAGCAGATCAAGAAAAACCGCGAAAAGGTCCGCAGCCGCCGCAGCGGCGCCAGAGCCAGCCTCAAGGAGATGGCGGCCGAGGGCCAGTTCAGCACAGAGGAGCGTGAACCGCGCATCCGCATCAAGAACATCGACTACAAACCCATGGATGTCGAGGAGGCCGCCATGCAGATGGAACTCATCGACGACAGTTTCCTGGTGTTCACCAACGCCCGCACCAACCGGGTAAATGTGCTTTACCGGCGTAAGGACGGCGATTACGGCCTGATCCAGCCGCGCGGATAGACGACGGGATCTCACGGCAGTCCTGCCTGCGCCGCCGACCAATGAAAGGGATCGGCGCAACGGCAAACACACGACACGCAGCCCCCGAATGATACTCTTATGAAAATTCTGGACGCCCTGAAGAAAGAAGCCATCATCGTCGGCCTGAAATCCAGCGACAAGGAAGGGGTCATCCGGGAGCTGGTGGGTCCCGTGGCCCCCATCGCCGGGGTCGACGAGCAGCAGCTCGTGGATGTACTCATCGAGCGGGAGCGCCTGGGCAGCACGGGAATCGGGGGCGGCATCGGCATTCCCCACGGCAAACTCAAGAACCTGGACAGCCTGGTGCTGGGATTCGGCCTCAGCCGCCGGGGCGTCGATTTCGAATCCATTGACGGCCGTCCCACCCACATCTTTTTCCTGCTGATCACGCCGGAGAACTCCACCGGCCTGCACCTCAAGATGCTGGCCAGGATATCGCGCATCCTCAAGGACGACCCCTTCCGGCAACGGCTGCTCAAGGCCGGCAGTGCCGACGCGGTCTACACCATCATCGAGGAGCACGATGAAGAATTTTAACCTATGAGAGGCGATCGGGAGGCCTGCCGCTCTCCGGTACGGCCTCTTTCTATCTGAAGTAAAAGTGACCGAACTCATCATCATCACGGGCTGTTCGGGGGCCGGCAAGCACACCGCCATGGCGGCCCTGGAAGACGCCGGGTACTATTGTGTCGACAACATGCCGGTGCTGCTGCTGTCGCAGTTCATGGCCCTGCAGGGCAGCGATGAGCCGCAGGCGGCCGGTTTCGCGTTCGTAATGGACATGCGCGAAAAGGGGTTCACGGAACGATTTCCGGGCGTATGGGAAGAGATGCGCAAGGCCGGCCACGACGTGGAGGTCGTTTTCCTGGAGGCCGAGAACGACATCCTGCAGCATCGTTTCAGCCAGACGCGTCGCCCGCACCCCGTGTCGGGCAGTCGCCGGCTGATCGACAACATCCGTTTCGAGAAGGTGCAGCTGGCGCCCATCCGGGCGCTGGCTTCACGCATTATCGATACGTCCTATTACAGCGTTCATCAGCTGCGGGCGGTAATGGAGGACCTGGCCCGCAAACGAAACGCCGGGGCGGAGATGCGGGTGCAGGTGCTGTCCTTTGGATTCAAGTACGGCCTTCCGGGGGATGTCGACCTGGTGGCGGACGTGCGCTTCCTGAAAAACCCGTATTTTTCGGCTGAACTGAGGGATCTGGACGGCCGCTCCGAAGCGGTGCGCAAATTCATCTTCGAAGACCCCCAGACGGAACTTTTTCTTGCAAAATATGCCGACCTGCTCGATTATCTGCTCCCGCTCTACCGCCGGGAAGGGAAAAAGTACCTGACCATCGGGGTGGGTTGCACGGGCGGCCGGCACCGCTCTGTGGCCATTGCGGAGAATCTGTACCGTCACCTGAAAAACAGCGTTTCCGAAATTGAGCTGCACCACCGTGATATCAATCTTTGACTGCCGGCCGCCCCGGTGGCGTCAGGCATGCCCATCCGCGGCTGCACGGCCCGCGGACGAACGAAAACTAAAGGGGGATGGGAGACCCCACACAACATGATCGGACTGGTAATCGTCACCCACAGGGATCTGGCCCAGGCATTGTTCAATGCCGCCGAATCGATTCTCGGGCGCCGGCCCGAGTCCATCGTACCGGTTTCCATCGACCTGAACCAGAGCGCCGAGGAGCTGCGGCGCAAGATCCAGGACGGCATCAAGCAGGTCAACCAGCACGAGGGGGTGCTGATCCTGACCGATATGTTCGGCGGAACGCCCTCCAACCTGAGCTACTCTTTTCTCGAAGAGGGCAAGGTCGACGTCATCTCCGGCGTCAACCTCCCGATCGTCATCAAGGCACTGAATTCACGAAAAAACATGCCGCTGAACGAACTGGCCACCTGCCTGGAGACCTTCGGCCGTAAGAGCATCTCTCTGGCCAGCGGCGTTTTGAAGGGAAACAAGCGCGGCTGAGGCGGCAGGTGCCGCCCGGGGCGCAAAATACCACCTAACCATTCAACAGCGAGGAGAGGGAAAATGAGTATAAAGCTCGGCATCAACGGTTTTGGACGCATCGGCAGAATGGTGTTCCGGGCCGCCCTGGACAGGCCCGAGATCGAGGTCGTGGCCATCAACGACCTCATGGACGCCGCCACCATGGCACACCTGCTGACCTACGACTCGGTGCACGGCAAGCTGACGGCCGAGGTCAAGGCCGGCGAGGGCGCCATCGAAGTCGACGGACGCGAGGTCGTCATCACCTCAGTAAAGGATCCCGGCAGTATCGACTGGAAAGGGCTGGGGGTAGACATCGTGGCCGAGTGCACAGGCCTTTTTCGAGACCGCGACAACGCCGCCAAGCACCTGTCGGCCGGTGCGCGC